>JAJZKX010000094.1 GCA_021850745.1 Thermoplasmata archaeon | reverse complement strand
AATCCTCATACAGCAGCATCTTTCCCCCTCCTCATGTATAAAGAATATCTGGCAAGTGCCTCAGCTGATCGCACTGTTCTCGATATGCTTGGAAATGATGGCACACGCTGCTGTTCAAGGGAAAGCAGCATTCCCTTGGCTTCCTTGAATCCAAGGACTCCCACCAGCAGAGGCTTGCCTGACCTCTGCCATTTAACTGCCACATCAACCAGATCCATGGTCATCTTAGGGGTCTGTGGAAGCGCATAAAGTATTATCATGTCCACCTCATCTGCTTCATTCAGTATTGCCAAGATATCGTTAACCTGGCTAACACTGCCATCGGCCGTTATGTCTACAGGATTCTGCACAGATCCAAAGGCCACAATCAGTTTTCTGATTTCATCCTTTGTACGCTCAGAAAATTCAGCCATTTTCAGATCAGGATGGGCAGGAAGAGACAGCAGGTCTGTGGTTACAACACCAACTCCACCAGCACTGGTCACGATTGCTACCCTGTTACCATGGGCATTTCTGGAGTAGGATAGTGTCCTTGTAAAATCCATCAGTTCGGTCTCATTCTGGGCCCTTACAATGCCAAGCTGCCTGAATACACCTTCTATAACCCTATCGTCAGTAGCCATGGAGGCGGTATGCAGCAATGCTGCCTTTGCTGCGGTTTCAGTTCTACCGGATTTGAGTATCACGAGCGGCTTGGATTGCACCACAGTCTTCATGATCCTGAAGAAGTCATTTCCCCGCGGTATGCTCTCAAGATACAGGGCTATGCCTTTCACCTCACTTCTTGAGGCAAGGTATTTCAGAATGTCAAGTTCATCCAGGTCGGATCGGTTCCCGACGTTTATGAATGAATGTATGCCAGTTCCGAATTCAGAGATTGTATCCATGGTGAGAAGTCCCAGTGCACCGCTCTGTGATATGAATGCTATATGCCCCTCAGGTGGGAACTGGACTCTGTCGACTGGAGTCAGTGTAGTGTTGAGCCCACTGCCCGGGACATATATACCCACAGTGTTTGGGCCCACTATTCTTGTCTCTGTGCCTTTAATGAGAGAACTTATTCTATCCTGCAGTGCTTTGCCATCCTCACCGGTTTCTGCGAAACCTCCCGGGATCATAACAATGAATGGCACCTTCATTGATACACAGTCCTGCACAACTGCTACAGATGATCTGGCTGGAATGGCAATGACGCATAAATCAATTGTATGGCCTATGGACTTTATGTCAGCATAGCATCTCAGTCCCATTATTTCATCCTGTGAAGGATTGACAGGAAAAATTCTGCCACGGTATCCCGAGGAAATCATGTTTCTCAGGATTACATTCCCGATCTTACCGGGATCATTTGATGCTCCCACAAGGCACACAGATTCAGGATGAAATAACCTATGAAGCACGCAGTGTAATTCACAGCGAGAATAATAATTATATTATTGCCAATTAATTTTAACCTTTATTAACAAATTTCTGCACATTAATGTAAATTCCCTTTTCCAGACCTTTCGTTTTCAATAAGCAGAGTTCATGGAAATTAGTAATATAAAAGAGGTAACAGGTTCAATCCCCGACAGAATCCGCAAATTGTTAAAGCATGGGTAATTTTTTCCTCTATCCGAAACTGAATTTTCATTTCCGGGTCTTATGTTTTATATTCATGTAACAATTTGCCCACTGATGCAGCTGGTAAAACTCGGGGGGAGCGTCATAACCGTCAAATCAAGGTATCGTTATTTTCTCCGGCAAACCACCACTAAAATTATGCATGAACTTAAGAAAATTGATGACGAATTAATTCTTGTTCACGGAGGTGGATCATTCGGTCACATCAAGGCCAGCGAATTCCGGTTGAACGGAAGCCCGGCATCCTCATCCTGTAGTGGCATCTCCATAGTGCACAGGGACATGATGGAACTTGATCAGAAAATTATTGATGTGATGCTGTCCGAAGGCATGCCCGGCATTGGAATGGCGCCCTCATCTTTTCCGGACCCTTTCATTCCCCCCTTCAAACTGGTCGAATCCTACATGGAGGCAGGGCTGTTTCCCGTGACCTTTGGTGATGTATATATCCGGAATGGGAATTCAGGTATTGTATCTGGTGACGACCTGATGCTCGCTCTTGCGCTCCATTTCAAGCCTGATAAAGTGATGTTTCTGAGTGATGTTGACGGAATATTCGATAGAAATCCCAAAACTCACTCTGGTGCCGAACTCAGGAAAGAGGTGAAGGGAAATGAGGCGTTTGAGCTGAGCAGAGAGGATGTGACAGGTGGAATGGGTAAGAAATTGGGAATAATGAAGAAGATAGCAGAAACTGGAACCACTGTATACCTCCTCAACGGGAAGCATCCGGAGAGGATCTGGAAAATGGGTACAAGGGAATTCATCGGTACGGTGATTCATTGATAGAGAACCGCAAGGAGGAGCATATACGCATAGCGGAGACTGAGAACGTTACGACAGACCATAATTACTGGGATGATGTGGAGGTCATTCATCAGGCTGCGCCGGAAGTGGATTTTGATGCAATTGATACCAGCGTGAAATTCCTGGATCACAAAATTTCCCATCCAATGATCATTTCATCAATGACAGGCGGAACAGATCTGGCAAAGAAGATAAACTACAACCTCTCAACTGTTGCCGAAAAGTTCAACATACCGATGGGGGTAGGAAGCATGAGGGCAGCTGTTGAGAAGAAGGAACTGGCCGATACATTCTCCGTAATTCTGCAGAGCAAGGTTCCAGTGAGAATAGCCAATATTGGCGCTCCTCAGCTTGTAAAGCAGGGAAAACCCGCATTCACAGACAGAGATATTGAATATGTAATGGGGTTGATAGAAGCCGACTATCTCATAGTGCATTTCAACTTCCTCCAGGAAATGGTGCAGCCGGAAGGGGACAGGAATGCCGTGGGCATTCTCAGGAGACTGAAGGAAATTGCCAGCAGCTATCCTGTTATTGCCAAGGAGACAGGGAACGGAATATCACACGAAGCAGCCCTCGCCCTGAAGGACGCTGGTGTAAGGGCCATAGACGTCGGCGGACTGGGCGGCACTTCCTTTGCCGCAATAGAATACTACAGGGCACGGAAGTCCGGAGACCTGGAAAAGATGAATTCCGGGAAATCGTTCTGGAACTGGGGAATACCTTCACCTGCCTCCGTAAAATACTGCCATGTTGGAATACCAGTAATTGGGAGTGGCGGCCTGAGAAACGGCCTGGACCTTGCAAAGGCAATCATCATGGGTGCCGATGCCGGGGGTTTCGCCAGGATGCTTCTGAAAAGCGCTGATTCCTCTGCCCAGGACATTGAGGCAACCGTTCTTCAGATCATCAGGGACCTGAAGATTGCAATGTTCCTTACAGGATCCTCATCAATTGCAAGGTTAAAGAAAGCCAGGCACTTCATAAGGGAGCCATTACGATCATGGATTGATGCTTATGGCAGATGAACAGTACGATGATGACATTCCAAAGGAATTCGTGACAGAAACCCCATGCCCCTCGTGCGGGGAGCCCCTTTACTTCATATTCTACAGGACAAAGATAACGTACGAGGAGGCTGTGGAGATAGAGACTTTCTTCTGCAAGAAATGTCTGTATAAGAGTACACAGATAAGGCAGATAGATCGCCAGGAACCAAAAACCCTTGTGTTCCAGGTCAGGAATCATGACGATCTGCGAACAGTTCTTTACAGATCTCCAGAAGCCAGAATCAGCATACCGGAACTGGAAGCTGACATAGAGCCCGGTGAAATATCCACCGGAGAGATAACAACAATTGAGGGGATACTGAGCCAGATTCTGGACAAGCTGCAGCTCCTGGACGAAGAGGATGCCTCACCGGAGGATCTCAGGGCAATCAGGGAAAAGATATATGGGATCATTCAGGGGAACGGGGAGACATTCACCTTTGTTATTGATGATCCCATGGGAAAAAGTCGCATAAACAGTGGGAGAGTCATAACGCTCAAGCATGAAGGATAAGCCATCAAGGCGAATGCGTAACGTGTCAGATTTATATATCCTCCAACAATGATCCTGCGGTGCATAGCGCATGACAATTGACTATACATCAGCATTGTTAGCCATTGCGGCATCCATATCAATAGCTGGCGGACTTATAGGTACAGGTATGGCACAGCAGGGTATCGGAGCTGCCGGAATGGGAATTATTGCTGAAAAGCCGGAAAAATTTGGGCAGGTACTGATATTTTTCGTTATCCCTGAGACACTGTGGATAATCGGGTTTGTCCTTGGTATAATTCTGCTGCTTCATATCCTGTGATGGTAAGATATGACGCTGGAAGATATCCTGAAAGACATCGAATCCCGTGGAGATGGCGAATTAAAAACGCTTAGTGACTACTATGAACAGAAGATATCAGAAATCAGGAAGAAGCAGGATCTTGCCCTAAGGAATCTTCAGGAGAAGTATGAAAAACTCACTGAGGAAGAAGTGCGATCCGTTGAGAGGACAGCTATAAGCTCAGGTGAAATGGAAGCCCTGAAGATTGTTAGATCCCGGGAGAGCAGCCTAATTGAGGAGGCCATGGGGAAAGCTACCATATATCTGAAGGAACTGAGGAACTCCAAAGATTATAAGGAAATAATGGCTAAAATGGTAGATGCGGCTCGCCGCAGCCTCGGAAAGAAGTTTGCCATACGGGTGTCAGCAAAGGATTCCAGCCTGATACCGCAATCCAAGGACCTGGTCATCAGGGAGGAGGAAGTTGATCCGTATGGAGGAATAATTGCAGAGTCCAGCGATGGTTCCATGCAGATTGACCTGACACTCACATCCATAATGCAGGACATAAGGGAGAAACTGATTTCCAGAATTTCAGAACACCTGGGGGAATGAGCATATGGACCCCACTTACACTGGTGCCTTTGGAAGAGTTAGGGTCTACGGCAACGATTTTCTGCCTGAGGATTTTATCAGAAGGCTGATGGCCACAAAGACCATTGATGAGATGGTCTCCGAGCTCTTCGGGACGTTCTACAGGCAGGATATGGAGCTGTTCACAGCTGTGTACAAGGGGATTGACCTCATCAGCATCTCGTTGAACCACAGGCTGATACTGAGGAACAAGATAGCACTTTTCGCAGCTCCAGTACCAGGTCGCGATGTAATCAGGGCTTACCTTTCTAAGTGGGATATTTCAAACATAAAATCCGTTCTATCGTCCAAGTACCTGGGTTATGGAATCAAGGAAACAGAAAGCTTCCTTGTGAGTTTCAGGGATGTTCCCATTGGTATATTCGGCGGAAATCTCACAAGGGATGACTATAATGCCATGATGTCGCAGAGTTCTGTGGACTCGGTGGTAAATTATCTTTCCAACTTCGGATACGGACAGCAGATACTGCTAAACATGGACAGATTCAGGAAATCAGGCGATATCAGCCTGTTACTCTCCGCTCTGGATACTTACTATTACTCTCAGCTTGTTGAATCGGTTAAATTCTACAATGGCGATGAAGGTCCGCTGAGAGCTTTCATTTCAGAGGAAATCGATCTCCGCAACCTGATGATAGTCCTGAAGAGCCTTGATCTGGGAATCGAGTTTGAAAGGATCAGGGAAGGCCTGATAGCGGCCGGGACAATGGACATGGGAAGGCTTCAGGAGATATTCTCGGCAGGATCGGTAACCCAGGCAATAGATAAGCTGGGTTCATACGGAAACATGAAGCAGGCTGCGCAGGCATATGAACAGACAAGGCGGCTTGAGACCCTTGAGAGTTCAATAAGGTCTGATATCCTGAAAAGATACATCGATATTTTCAACTCGCAGGCCCTTTCCGTGGGGTCCGTATTCGCATTCATACTGCGGTCTGAGCTTGAGCGTGAGAGAATAAGGTCAGTTTCTCTGGGCAAGTATTATTCTGTCAGCGAGGACAGGATAAAATCTCTGATATTTTAGGGTGGTTTCATGATTAAGGGTGAAAAAGTAGGAAATATTGCAGTCATCGGCGAGAGGGAACTGGTTCTGGGTTTCCGCCTGGTTGGCGTTGAAAATTCATTTATTGCTGAGAAGGAGAAGGGTGTTGAAATGCTTCAGGAGATGATCAGGGATAAAAAATTCTCACTGGTTATGATATCTGAAAGCATCAAGTCATTTATGGATCAGAAAACACTCAGGGCTGTTGAAACCTCAACTGATCCTGTGGTTGTTTTCATACCGCTTCCGGGAGGCCAGGATCTGGAATCGGTCAATGATCTTGCCAGAAGGGTACTTGGAGTGGAGATTGGTAGGTGAGTTATGGGAAAGATAGTAAGAATTTCAGGGCCAGTTGTGGTTGCTGAAGATGTTGAAGACGCAAGAATGTTCGATGTGGTAAGGGTCGGGGAGCTTGGCCTGGTGGGTGAGATAATACGGATAACAGGAAACAGGTCAACTGTACAGGTTTATGAGGATACCAGCGGCATAAGGCCCGGAGAAAAGGTGGAAAGCACGCATAAGCCGCTTTCCGTGGATCTGGGCCCGGGACTGCTCAAGTCCATATACGATGGAATACAGAGGCCCCTTGACGTAATCCGTGCAAAGACCGGGGATTTTATCAGGAGAGGATTCACTGCTGCTCCCCTTGATGAGGAAAAGTTGTGGGAGTTCACTCCGGTGATAAAGGATGGATCAAAGGTTGTCCAGGGCCAGATCATCGGCACCGTACAGGAAACAGGCATCATAAGCCACAAGGTCATGGTTCCATTTGGGGTCTCAGGGAACATAAAGGGCCTGAAGGCAGGCAAGTTCAAGGTTTCAGATAAAATTGCAGTGGTGGAGACGGAAGATGGCGAGGAAATCATCAGGCTCAAGCAGGAATGGCCTGTGAGGGTTGCAAGGAAGGTCATAAGGAAGCTGGCTCCTGAAATCCCGCTCATTACAGGCCAGAGAGTTATTGACACATTC
>JAJZKX010000093.1 GCA_021850745.1 Thermoplasmata archaeon | reverse complement strand
CCCATTTTCCTTTGCTTGGGTGATTTCTTTCAGTACGCAGATTTCTAGGCGTTCTTCAGGTGCTGTCTTCACCATGAACCCATATGTACTGTTCCAGTGGGGGAAATTCCTGCCGCTTGCCGTTTCAGCTTCCACGTATTCACTGTGGCTGGAAATCCTTGTTTCTGCAGCGGACCTAAGGAATGGCACGGAACCTAAGAGCCGGCCCATTGCCATGGATGCCAGGCCATTGTCTTTTTCATAACCAACGCTGTTTCTGCCGCTTGCGGCAGCCGCCATGACAGTTGTTCCTGTTCCCGCAAAAGGATCAACAACAGTGTCACCTTTCACTGAGAACATGTTTATGAGCCTGAAAGGCACCTCAAAGGGAAAAGCTGCGCTTCTCTTCCTTGTGTCGGCTTCATGCATGCTCTGCCTTGCTCCCTTGATATCTTCCCATATATCCGTAAACCAGGCATTCCTTTCCTCCCAGAAATACGAACTGGCTGCCCTCGATTCCTTTTGCCGCCCTGACGGGAACTGCCTCCTCGGAGGTTTCCTGAATATGAGTATGTATTCATGTTCCAGCGTCACATATGCGCCCGGAGGCATGGTTCCCGAACCGAGGAACTTGTTAGGGGAGTTTGTCTGTTTTTTCCAGATTATGGAAGGCGACTCGTAGAACCCAAGCCTTTTCATTGACATTGAAATGGTGCTGTGAGACGGGTATAACCGGTATTCTTCCCCTAATGTCCTCGTGGCGTCCCCGATATTGATGCAGGCAATGCCGCCTGGTTTCAGGATCCTCCAGGTTTCTCCCCAAGCCTTATCCAGTTCCTGGTGCATAAGGTCATAGGCCCTGTCTGCTTCCCCTTCCAGCAGGAAGGTGCCTATGGCAGGGTTCATCTCAGAAAAGATGCCGTCCCACATCTCAATCATTGGGTACGGAGGAGAGGTAACCACCAGATCTACCGATGAATCTTCGATTTTGGCCATTTTCCTGGAATCCCCGGGAAAAATCCTGTGAGTGGTTGAAAGTTCTCCCAATGGAACTGGAACTGTTTTTGCACTAATTAACTTGGTTCTTTCCTTGAGGTTGGGCAAATCCCGTTAAAATTAATTGCATAATGCAATGTCACCATATGTCCTCAGATTCTCTCTATTCCAGAGCAAAGTCACTTTTTCCCGGGGGGGTCAATTCTCCCGTAAGGTATTATGCGCCCTATCCAAGGTTCATGGCAAGGGGGGAAGGCCCAAAGCTTGTAGATGAAGACGGCAATGAATACATAGACTACTGCCTTGCCTTTGGCCCAATGATCCTGGGGCATTCCAGGAAGGAAGTGGTTGAAGCAATAAGGGAGCAGGCTGGAAAGGCGACCTTATTGGGAACACCAGGTTCCTTGGAGGTTGAACTCGGGGAGAGAATCCGGAGTGCCATTCCCTCAATGGAGATGGTCAGGTTCACAAACTCCGGCACTGAGGCAACCATGCATGCCATCAGGCTTGCAAGGTTCTTTACCGGAAGGCCTATGATACTGAAAGTTGAGGGCGGTTTCCATGGGTCCCATGATTATGCCCTTGAATCCGTCCCTTACACTGAGCCCATTGATCCTTCCATGAGGCTGACCATAGAAGTGCCTTACAATGACACTAAAGCACTCAATGCAGCATTCCAGAAATATGGCAGGAATATAGCTGCCTTCATACTCGAGCCAGTCCTGGGCAATGTTGGAGTTGTTGAGCCACAGCCCGGATATCTGCAGGAAGCCAGAAAGATTACAGAGGAATACGGATCCCTGCTAATTTTTGACGAGGTAATCACAGGCTTCAGGTCAAGCTACGGGGCCCACCAGGATATAGTGGGAGTGAAGCCTGACCTCACAACATTGGGGAAAATCGTTGGCGGCGGGCTTCCTGTGGGAGCCTTCGGGGGCAGCAGTGATATCATGGAAAATGTATCGCCATCAGGCAAATTCTACCAGCAGGGCACATACTCAGGAAATCCCCTTTCCATGGCAGGAGGCATTGCGGCCCTTGATGTCCTGAAGCGCCTGGATTACAATAAGCCGAAATCCCTTGCAAACAAGATTGCAGAAGGGGCACGCCTGGCCTTTTCCAGGGCCGGAATAGGCGTAAAGGTAAATGTTTCAGGAACCATGCTTACGGTTTTCTTCAACAGCAATGATGTTGTTGATTCCAGGACTGCATCTGATTCCAACAGGGAACTGTTTTCAAAATATTTCAACGGCCTTCTTGAAAATGGCATCTTTATTGCCGCATCCCAGATGGAAGCCAGTTTCCTTAGCTTTGCCCACAGCGAAGAAGATGCCAGGAAGACCATAGATGTGATCAATGCAGTGGCTGAAAAAATCGGGAACTGAATCCAGAATCACTGGAAAATAGCCTGGAGTTTTGCAATCATGTCTTTGTCCCCCTTGATTGCAGCTTCCTTCAGTGCAGATGTATAATTTCCAAGGATTTTGTTAACCATGGCAGAAGCAGATTTCCTTGTTGCCTCGCCGGGATCCATGCCCTTCCCTATTTCCCTCATCATCCTGTTGATCTCCTTAAGGGCAATTGATTCCGCAAAGGTGTATGATTTTGTGAGAAGCTCCTCTGTCCTGAACTCTGCGAGCTTGACCTCGAAATTCTGGAGCTCCCTGTTCACGATTGCCTGGGCCCTGGGTATCTCTTCCTTCTTCATGCCTGAATTAGCCTGCGAGATTTCCTGGATGTGTTCCAGGTCATAAACGGTAATCGCATCTTCCTTGCCCAGTTCTGGATCTATGTTCCTGGGGTTTGAAATGTCAACAACCACCTGGGGCCTCTGTTTTCCGTTGACCATGTCGGCGGTCACGATTACATTCCTGGATGAGGTTGCGCAAAATACTGCATTTGAATCCAGCATTATTTCCTGGAGGCTTGACATGGTGCCAAAATTGCAGTTGTAGGTTGAGGCAAGCAGGCTTGCCTTTTCCTGGTTTCTCCCTATGACGGTGATTGCTGCAGGCCTTCGTTTCTGGAGGTACTTGAGGAAAGTTTCCGCCATCTGCCCGGTTCCTATCACGGAAACCTTAGAGGATGAAAAGTCGAGGTGGCCGCCTGCCAGATCAACTGCAATGACCGGGATGGAGGTTTTTCCCCTTGAAATGCCAGTCTTCTCCCGGACTTCCTTCCCAACGCTTATTGCTTTCCTGAAGATCAAGGAGATGAGCTTGTCTGTCTTGCCTGCCTTCACATGGCTGTCAAATGCTGACTTCACCTGTGCAAGGATTTCATTCTCCCCCACCGACATTGACTTGAGGCCCGCTGTAACCATGAAGAGATGGAGGAGCGCATCATCACCGAACATTATGTGTTCATGGTGCGATTTCCCGCTGCTCCCATCATTTTCGTCATCAAAAGTGAAGTAAAATTCAACCCTGTTGCAGGTTGAAAGCACAACATAACCGCTTGCCTTGAAGCTTTCTGCAATATCTCCCCATTGATTTGGGGAAAACCCCTGCCTCTTCCGGAATTCTTCAGGTTTGGACCTGTAATCCCAGGACATTGCTCCAAATTTAAGCATTATTTGCACCGTGCCCAGACTAGGTGGGACCTATGTCTTTCATGGAAGGCATCTCATAATAGTAATTCCTTATTTAAACTGCGTCAATCCGTTCCCTAGCAGACTGTACCATTTATTGCCTTCACTGTTTCCCTGCCTCTCCCCTGGCCTCTGTCATGGGCTTTGGCTCCAGGTATTCCCTGATTCCTGTGAACAGGAGCGCAGATACTGCACCAATCAAGCCATACATCAGCGGAAACAGCACAATAAGGGCAAAAGACGGAATGCCTATGATCTGCTGCACTATATCCGCCAGCTTTGACACTGAAGAGAGCGGGTACATCAGGTATATGGAGAATGCTGAAACGAGGCCAATGATAAACCCTGCAATTCCTGAGTATTTCCTGCTGAGAACCATCAGGGGGATGCCGAGGAGTATTGCCCCGAATGCATACTGTATAGTGAACAGGGATGCATATGCCAGCCCAACAGATGCCACTATTCCGGCTGCAACAAAACCCTTATTCATACCTGATCACCGCCACTGCCTTCTGGTCATTCATGTTGTAGTATTCATGGTTGATCCACATGTTCAACTGGTTGGAGAAGTAATAACTGAGGATGTTTTCGCTGGGGCCGCCGGGTATGACACCATAGAACTGGCCGGTGCCAGGTGACGCGATTGTCCTCAGCGATGAGCCCACTGACACATATGGCTCAGGGATCTGAAGCGACCTTGGAACGCTTCCCACACTGACCGTGTGGCTTCCTCCCCAAATTGAGATTGGGCCGATTCCAAGGGCAGCTATTCCGGTTGGGCTTGCAACCTCAAGGAAGTGCACTCTTCCCCAGGTCCAGTTGCTTACACCTCCAAGCCTGCCAGAGAGTAGGGCCGTCTCCTTGGCGAATGCCTGCCTGACCAGCGTGGTGAAGTTTCCATGGAACCATACACTGCTCTGGTTTGTCTGGGCAAGGTAGATTGCAGTGGTTATGAAAGGCGCCGGAACTGATGAAAGGTTGACGTTTGAATATACCTTGTCGAATGTCATGTTGTACATCTCCGCTGTGAGATACCAGTACACGGTTATCCCTACCTGGTTCTGGTAGGTGGTGTAATTCCAGTTCTGGAGCTGGCTGTAGGCAGCGGCTTCAGTCTGGTTCATTGGCATGCCATGGAGGGCATTCAATAGGTATGGCGTGAACATCAGTGCCCAATAGTCTGAAACATTGGACTGGAGTGCCATCATGTCCGGGATCGTGGTGTTCTGGTGGCTCTTGAGGAAGTGGTAAATTGTCTGGGCCCTGCCGCCTGATGCCCAGAACCCTCCAACGAAGGGATGCATGTAATTCTTCCCTACTGTGGGCTGGTTGGGGGCAAACATGTAGCCCCTTGCTGGGTTTGTTGCCTGCGGCAGCTGGTTGAACGGAACATTCCCAATGGGTTCGTAAGCTGGATTGGAACCGTTAAGCAGCGATCTGGAGCCGATTACGTCGATTGCGGTGTTATTCACGACTTCCTTGATCATGGGGTAGTGCCCGGCAGTTATGTATCCTGCATGATGCAGTGTTGCCATGGCAAAGTTCTGCGGGGGGGACCCCCAGTTCTGGAGCGCATTTAGCATCTGAGAGTAATTGGAGGATTGGTCCAGTTCCAGCTCAGCAATGAGGTCAAAGGAGGGTTGCCTGGCCACCCAGTTAAGGCTGATTCCATATCCCTGGTTCCTTGATATCAGCGGCCCGTTATTTGTATAGTAGATGCTGTAGCTCTTCCCGACAAGGGTGTAATTCTGCACAGCCATGCTGTGCCATGAGCCATTGTAGAGGTAGGAATTGTTGTGGAGTGTTTCCAGGTATTCATTTGCAGAGTTGCCCTCAGGAGTGGTGAGGCCCCATGAGGTCTTGTTGGTGTGACCGATTAGGATTCCCGGAACTCCTGCGAGATCCCATCCTGTAACATTGATTCCCGGTGCCTCAAGCTGCATTGGAATCCAGATTGATGGCGCGGTGAGCGGGAGGTGGGGATCATTGGCCATCATGGGATCACCTGACTTTGTGTAGTTCCCCCCTACAACCCAGCTGTTGCTTCCCACATGGGAGCCCAGTTCATGTGCCCCGGGCATTCCAAACGGATCAGAAATGTTTGCAAGCGCTCCCCTGATTAAGGGAGACAGTGTCCTGAGCAGGCTTGTGTTCACGCCTGTTGCATTCTGGCTGTACCAGTTCTGTGACCAGAACTGATTGGGTGAAATCCCAAGCTGTGAGAGGTTGTGCCCGAGGACAGTGCCGTCCCCGGGAACCATTGTAACGTTTTGGGTGTAATATGGATAATATGGCCAGAGGAGTGTTGCGTTCTGGTAGCCCAATGCATTGTAGATCAGGGCTGACTGCAGTGGCTCTGCTGCACCTGTGGTGAGGGACCAGGACATGTACTGCTGCCAGCAAAGGGTATAGAACACAGTCCACTGGAATGGCTGGATGCCAAGAAGCTTGAACCCTAGGTGGTTTGAAGCCGCGCTGGAGTTGATGTAAGCATTAACTCCAGAGGCATATGACTGGAGGTATCCGTAATACTGCGGATAATCCTTGATGTAAGCCTGTTCCAGTGCCCAGGCATTGCTTGGAAGGCCTATAAGACGCATGGCCTGGTCGGAAGCCACGCCTGAAGCCCCAATATACCTGCTTAGATTTCCAGACGCCAGAAGAGCCTCAAGCTCCATCTGGAATAGCCTCTGGCTTGCAGAATAATAGCCCTGCGCAAACATGAGGTCTTTCATGTTTGAGGCCTGAATATGGGCGACCCCAGAAGCATCAATTGTGACGTTGACCGGGCTGCCCAGGCCGGGGATATTGACGGTGCTGGAAGTCAGGTTTCCCTGGCCAGCTGATTCCCAGAGCCCAAGTTTTGGGTTCAGTGTAGTGAAGTTTGTTGACAGGTATGACAGAAGAACTAGAACAATAACCAGAAGAACAAGCCATCTGATCTTCATCCAATACTAAACATACTCCATTATTAAAAAATTCGCATCAGAGGATTTTAATCTCTACTATTTTCCATCTCATGAATAGCAAAAAATATACATGCCTTTTACTGGATATACATGCGCATGGACTCGGAGAAGCTGAAACTTGGCCACATTTCCACTGATGAAATTCTTTCAGGCATATCAGGCAGGGACCCAATCATGGGTGAACTGGCCAGGAGAATAGGGTACTTCAGGCTTGAAGCGGGCGGGGGCTATTTCGAGTCCCTTGTCCAGGCAATCGTTTACCAGCAGATTTCAGGAAAGGCAGCTGAATCCATATACAACAGGTTTCTGGAAAAATTAGGAGGCCCGGTAACACCAGAGAATATTGGAAAGCTCAGTGATGAAGACCTCCGTTCTTCAGGCATCTCTCCACAAGAACC
>JAJZKX010000092.1 GCA_021850745.1 Thermoplasmata archaeon | reverse complement strand
CGTATGAATTCAGAACCGTCGGTTGCAGATACCACGGCTTCTGGCTTGACCGGTCCAGGCAGGTGAAAAAAGTTTCCATCCATTAACCCCGCATAAAGTTCAGCCCTACTGGAGTTTTCAGGTATAACCAGGGCGTCCCTGATCTTTTCACGGTTTTCTTTAAGGTATCCAATATATTCAGAGTAGTAATTTGCCAATGATATCATTAAGCGGAACTGACTTTAAAGCTTTTTTAATGAATCGTGGGGTCTATGGAAATTGCAACCGCCGTTTCTATGGATAGATAAAAGGATTGGCGGTGAAACACAGGATGAACATTGCAATGGCGGCAACGCCGATGGCAATATCCTTCCTGGAGAGTTTGCTATAGTCATCAAGCGCGGGAGGATGCGTTATTCCAATGAATACTATGAGCATTGCCAGAAGCAGCCATCCCAGGTAATTGAAATAAAGGCCAAGGAATATCATTACCAGAAAGAAGAAGTAGCTTGCATACTTTGCCTTGCTGCCCAGCAAGCCACGAATAACATGCCCGCCGTCAAGCTGGCCAACCGGCATCAGGTTGATTGCCGTGGCGAATATTCCTACCCATACCGAAATTACCATTGGAAATAGGACGTGATGCTGCGATGCGGGAATACTCGTTGAAAAGATGTTGTAAATAAAAGGAAAATTGAGGTAAAAAGGTATAATATGCTTCACAGGTATGAATACCTCTTGAAGATGGTTTGCAATGAACATTAGGGGAATTGCCGCAAGGAATCCAGCTATTGGGCCAGCAGCACCGATTTCAGTCATGGCCCTCTTGTTCGGTATCGGATCACGCAGGGAAATGAAGGCGCCAAATGTCCCAATCGATGCGCCAATGGGAATGAATGGTATAAAAAACGGAAGTGAAGCCTTGACCTTGAGTTTCTTTGCAACCACGAAGTGGCCAAGTTCATGAATGCCCAGAATCGTAAGAAGAGGCAGTGAAAAAAATATGAGGCTGAATGCCAGTGTTCTGCCAACTATATCCGGTCCCGCTGTAACATAATTCTGGGAATAGAGGTATCCTGCATATACTGTAGAAATAATGGTGAGTGCCAGCATTATTATATTGACGTAAACCGGGGCATATTTTTTTTTCTGGGCAAATGTAACGCCTATGAAATTTTCGGCTCCTTTCTCAATGAATGGCACATACCCTTTCGGGATAAGCTCCAATCTTAAGCTTTCAAACGCCTTGCCAAAGTCTGGATTTTCGGATTCCAGAAAATAGAACCTCAGGAGGTTTGGCTCTGCCAACGCCTCATAAATGTTGAACCTGGACTTGACTGCGTCAGCAACATACCTGATCCGTTCGTCAACTTGCGGCGATTGTGTATTATCCATTGAAGTACCTTGATATTTTCCCCAGTCTAACGGGAATCATTCATTTTCCTGATTCCTCTGACCCTGCTGGGAATCTCTTTGCCTTCCTCTGATCAGCGCATCATGGCAGGATGACTCACCCTATACTCGTGCTGGAGCCCATGGATAGGCAATTTATAGCCCTAAGTCGTCATATGCAGTCATGGATCGTGCATACTATATTTCAGGGCTCTTGATAATGCAAGAATACCTTAATAAACTTGCCAGTGCCAACTTTGGAGATTGTTAGAGAATTGGCAAACAATGATGCGGTAGAATTCATCCCTTCTCAAAGTTGTGGGTATCGCCTCTTTCTTATTCACGCCCGTGATGCATTCAAGCATAACGAGATCTGCCATATGCCTCAATCGCTTTCATTAGCCAGTCTTTTCAGCGTGAATCACATGATCATTTCATTTCCCGATTCTTATGTGATTGCTAAAGCTCAATAGAAAACATTTTTAGAAGATTATGATATGCGATATTTGTTGAAAATCACGGAATCTAAGATATATGCTATCTTGGAGGCACTGAGCAAAATGGACATGATTGAAATTAAAAAAGGTGGAAAGTACACGGTTATATCTCAAAGCGGCAGGGAGGATCCAATGACAACTGTTGGAGAATTTGTGGGCTATACTATTCTTGGTGAGGAAGGGGCCATATGTTTCAGGGTTTCTGAAAATGGAAAAAACCTTCTGAGATTGATACCCGTTTCAGGGCTCATTGCAATAGAATTCGATGATGAGGAACTCCTCAGCCCTAAAAAGAAGGAAGAGAGCCACGATAAGACCACTTATTTCAACTGAACTTCCTTGAGGATTTCATAATGTGGGCCTCCAGAGGTAAGTTCACTCCTGAAGAAAATGAGCTTTCTGCAGGTTTCGTCTGCAAACTTCTCTTTTCCAAACCTCACGATGATGTTATGAATGTCGGTCGGTTTCCTGAACCTTGAGATGGTAATGTGGGGAACAAAGGGTTTCTTTTCTTCAGGGATACCAATCTCCATCAAAGCAGAACTGAGTTTTTTTTCAAGCATGTAGATATCCGGAGAATATATTTTCACGAAGAGAACGTTAGCCAGACCTCTCCCGGGGAACTGCCCAACTGATTCAGCCCTTATCCGGAATTCGCCAAATTGGAATTTTTCAATAATTTCAGATATTGCTGATGCCTCCGTTCCGCTTATGTCATTGAAAAATTTTATTGTTATGTGTATCTGGTCCGTCGGAACAGGTTTGGCTGTCTTCCCGTATTCATTTTGAATTGACTCAAGCAATGGAATAAAATTGTCCTTGCCTTCAAGAGGAACCGCAATAAATCCCCTCATTTATCATAATCTGCTATATTATATATACTCTTTTTATCTTACTGCAAGCATGCACGAAATTCCTGAGAACTTAGGCTACACCAAAACACATGAATGGGTGAAGCAGGAAGGCGACGTTTTTATTGTTGGAATCACGGATTATGCCCAGGGGCAGTTGACCGATATAGTTTATGTTGACCTGCCAAAGAAAGGAGCTAAATTGAAGAAGGGTGATATTCTTTTGACAGTTGAATCCGTTAAATCAGCAGAGGACGTTTTCTCGCCAATAGATGGCGAAATTATTGACGTAAACTCTGAACTGGAAAGCAAACCGGAGATGCTTAACCAGAAGCCTTATGAAAGCTGGATGGCCAGGATCAGAAAACAGGGAAATGCTGTCCCGCTTATGAGTCCGGATGAATACAGGAAATTTATCGGAGAATAGATGCCAGATCGCCGGGATTCATATTACTGGAGGGCAAAGGAAGATAAGTTCAGTAGCAGGGCAGCCTTCAAGCTTATTGAGATACTGAACAAGTTCTATCTCTCGGTAGAGGGAAAAAAAGTGCTGGAAATAGGATCAAACCCGGGAGGTTGGTCAGAAGTCATTTCCATGAATACCCCTAACTTCCATATTGCGGTCGATATTAAGAAGGAAAATGTTGCAACTCCCTATACCTTCATCAGAGGCGATATTTCAAGAGACAGTACATGGGAAAATATAGTTGCGGCAATGAATGAGAATGGCGTTCATGATTTTGATCTGATAATTTCGGATGCCATGGTAAACACCTCAGGGAACACGGATGTGGATCATTCCTCATCATTTCTTATCTGCTCCAAGATTATGGAAATGGGAATGCCACTTCTTTCCAAGGGAGGTACCGTAATTCTCAAGCAATTCCAGGGGGACCTGACGCAATCCTTCATGGCAAAGTGGTCTGGCTATTTCAGGAAAGCCACAAGAACAAAACCCGTATCCTCAAGGCAGGCAAGCAGGGAAATATACATTGTATTCAAGAATTTGAAATGAAATATCCCATTTCCAAAAGTTTGTCAAGAACCTGCTGGTAAAATTCGTATTCAACTATTACCGCTATCCTTCCCGCGTTTAACTCTGGAATATTGCTGGCAAGCGATTCATTAATTGTCTGTATGCGGTAATCATCCATCTTCTTGTTTCCCTTGTTCTTGTCCATCTCATTCTTCCATGAGATGACAAAGTCCTCGGGATTATCTTCCGTGAAGGACTTCTTCATTATTCTCTTCTTGCGGAGGATGTAGCTGACCATGTTTCCCGTCGTGAAAGTTTCCGAATACACCTGCCCAAAATCCTCCTCGGCTGCGTCCAAACCTTTGGCGGGAACATCCCTGTTGGCGGAGTATCTTATGGCCTCTATGTAAATGGGGGGAGGAACCATTACCTCGCCAAACCTTGAAAGCAAAGTTCCGTAAATTATCTCATAATCATTCAGATCAAGCTCAAATGGGTCCTCAATGAATTTTGCAAGCCCTTCAACTTCTCCCTCGCTAATTCCTATCAACAGGATTTCCGGCATGAATGCATAGAGGTCTTCCTTCAGTGCTTCGCCATCTGAAATGAGCCCCTTAATGCCACCAAGAAGGAGAATTGTTTTTCCATCTTCATTGTTAAGAGTAACTGACTTCATGAATAGAGCCTGTTTCTACCTGCAATCTTTAAGAATTCGTCCTGGTCAGAAATCTCATGGAGCTTCTTCATTGTTATGACTGAACATCCACCTACTATTTCCCGGCTTGTATCGTGGCGGCTGATAAGCAGAGGATCCTTTTCCATAACCTCCGAGATATTTTTTATTGACTGGATTCTTTCCCTGTTTTGATTCAGGTCCTCAAATAAACCCATCAGGAAGAGGCTTTCAAGAAGGTGCCCTTTCGCCAATGCGTTGAATGGAGCCTTCCTTATGAGGTTCATATCCATCCCAAATCCCTTCATTATGTTATAAATGGACAGCATAAATTCATCCTGAGGCATTTCCTGGCTGTCGTCAGTCTTGATCCCGTAATCGCTGATGTCAATTCTCCTGCTGATATCTTCCTTGAGTATTTTTTTAAGCTTGTTGAAGATTTCCAGAGTTGCTGAATTGCCGGATTCGTACAGGGAAACTGACCTCCTTGAAGTTCCTATAACCATTGAAACATTGCCTATTGATAATCGTGCCCTGGCCCTTGCCTCTTGCATCTTCTTGCCGTCAAGCGCAACATAATAACCACCTGGGCCGGCATACACCAGTGGCTTCTCGCCATTTATATATTTATAGAATGTATCGGGAGACATAATTGGTATGGAGTGCCTGAAGTAAACAACCCCTTCTTCCAGAAAACCATTGCCTGCCCTTTCCCCAATCAGAAGTGCAGCTGCACCCAGCATTTTACCGATCCTGGATATTTCCACTGCATTCTCAATTCTGAACGGATCAACATTGTATAGAATCTTTATTACATAGGATTCGTCGTCCCGCCTTGCAATAAGGTCAAAGGAAGAAAGGCCCTCCAGATCACAAGCTGATACAGAGAAACCTGCTTCCCTCAGGAAACCGTAAGAATACTCTATCATCTGCTTTCTGTAGTCTTCCATGATACATACAAACAATTTGTGCAATATAACTATTTCGCTGTTCTTCTGATGCGTTATGCGGGCTACATTCGAATGGATCAGGCATTTTCATCTATTTCTGATCTGACATCTTTTCTTCGATTATGCCTGGCTACCCCCTTATGAGTTTCTCCCTGTATTTTGAACGATTTTGGTCGCCCTCCGGATCACTGATGGCTTCATAATTGTCGTATGGCGCCCTTGCAAGTATGACTTCTGAATTCATCAGAATACCAGCCCTGAATGTGTGTATAGATACCTTCTCTCCCGGCTTCATTTCAATCAGGTTATCCACTTTCCTCGTATTGATGTCAGACCTGATGGATTTAAGGAATCTCTCTGTAAAGCGGAACCTGTTTATGGCTATGATTTCGTCTCCAGGATATATTCCAGCCTTCTGGGCAGGTGAATTCTCTATAACGCCCTCCACGGAAACCTTTGAATTGTTAACGCTGCAAATCAAACCCAGGAATCCCTTGTCCTTTACCTCATCATCTTCATTCTTGCCGTACGATCTAACGATTTTGAAGCCGATCCTCTTCAGTTCTGCGTCGAAATCAATGGTTTCCACGCCCCTGACATATTTTGAGAAGAAAGGTGAGAAGTCCAGCCCGGACACCTCATGAAGGCTTGCAATGAGATCCTTTTCGGTAAAGCCTCTGCCGTCGCGGTTATACTTGTCAAAAAACAGCCTGAACAAGTCATCCAGGTTTTTCTGTCCGTTGGTATGCTCAATTATCCTTGCACTGATCATAAAACCCAGAATTTCCCCTTTCAGGTAATATGATACATAGCTGTTTATATTGTTTGGAGACGGCCGGTACAGCTTCGTCCATGCATCGAATGATGAATCCGATGCGGATTCATACTTGCTTCCCGGAAGAAATTCATAAAAGCGGATATATTCAAGAAGATGCTTGAAATACTCCTCTTCCTTTATTATTCCGGCCCTGAAAAGATGTACCCACTCATAGTATGCTGTAATGCCTTCAGAAACCCACAGCAGTGTTGTGTAATTCTCCTCCTTATAGTTGAAGGGAATCAATTCTATGGGCCTTATTCTCTTGACATTCCATAGATGGAAAAACTCGTGTGAAACCGTTGAAAGGAATTCAATGTATTTCTTTCTTGGGGAGAACTGGAACCTGTCTGTTTGTATTGTTGTTGAATTGAGATGTTCAAGTCCCCCTCTCTGGTTGTCAAGGATGTGAATGATAAAAACGTATTTCTTATAAGGTAGGTTGCCAAATTGGGACTTATAGCTTTCCACTATCTTCTTTGTGTCCTGGACTATCTGATCCGGATCCTCGTTTCCCCTTCCATAAAGGGCAATTTCATGTTCCTTTCCATCTACGGTGAATGTTAGCGAACGGTGTGTTCCTATTTCCATGGGGGAATCTACGAAGATGTCATAGTTTGTTGCCCGGTATTTGTTCTCTCCGGTCTTTTCAAGTCCTGTCGATATTTTCCATTCTCCGTAGGGTTTGACCATAACCTCAAGGGATTGATCCTTGTATCCTTCAATATACATGAAAACACTGGTTCCGTTGAGATATCCGTGCGTTGAATCAAGATGGCTGGTATGGACAGTGAGCTCACCGGCATAAACCTCGTATGAAATTATGAAGTTCTTGTGGTTTCCATTTAGTATTTT
>JAJZKX010000091.1 GCA_021850745.1 Thermoplasmata archaeon | reverse complement strand
GCGTCAATGTTGACTGGAACGTTGTCCTTGGTGAATGATGCTTCGGACTTGAAAGCCACGGTCTGTGTCCTTGTTGAAAGTTTGGTGATCTTCGATATAATCGGCATTACGAAAATTACCCCTGGACCCTTGATACCGGTGTATCGCCCCAAAGTAAGAACTATAGCTCTCTCCCATTCCTTCAGGATGTGTATTCCTGATAACAGGATTATAAAGAGTATGAATAGTATGAAACCCCCTAGAATCTCGTATGGTACTGCGCTTGCTGCCATTATCCTCTATCGCGAAGCATATATATATGGGTTAGCACGACGATTCGAAATTTTGGGAATAACGGGTCAGATGCGCGTGCATCCCGTTCTATCACAGCAACTTGTGCAATCAGAACGCCAATGGGGCTGCCCGGATTTGGACCGGAGTCTCAGGCTCCCAAAGCCCGTAGGATACCAAGCTACCCCACAGCCCCTGAAAGACAGGAGAGTCTTGAACTCTTAAAAATCTACCGAATCCGGGTTGACTGTTTTCCTATTGAAACGGTATGCTTTGAAATGCGTTCCCATGGTAACGCTCACTGAATTTCACTTTGATCATGCTTCTTAAGCCCGGAGAGGAACCCGGGTTGTATGTGAGACAAGAATTCACTAGATATCCTGTCTATCTCATCATCAATGTCATAAGTGAATTCGAATCTCTCACCTGTGAGAGCAGACAGGAATTCGCTGTTCGAAAGCACGGAGTGGATATTTGTGCCAATGATCCTTCCATTCTTGCTGACTGCCCCCTCGTCCCCGTGATTTGTTGAGAATAGGGTTGACTCCCCTGAATTACATATCCTGCCAAAGTGGATTTCATAGCCTTTTCCTGATACCCCGGAAAACCTGTGGTGAATTCCGGTGAATTCTGTTACCCTTACAGTCTTCTCACTGTCATAAACGGTGTTAACCTTGAGCAATTTCAATCCATCAAAGATCCCTTTTTCCTCAATTCCTTCCGGGTCGGCAATGCTCTCTCCAAGCATCTGGTAACCTCCGCAGATGCCAAGCACCGGGATGCCCATGCCCGCAGCCTCCATTATCATTTTGTCCATTCCGTTTTCCCTGAGGAACCTGAGATCTGATGCCACGTTCTTCGAGCCTGGAAGGATCAGCAGCCTGCAACCCTGGAGAGAAGTCCTGGACCTCACATACCTGAACCCGATCCTGTTGAAAGCGAGGTAATCAATGTCAGAATAGTTTTCCATTCCGGGATACTTCACGATCCATATGTCCCCCCCGGAGGACCCTGTGTAGTCAAGCAAATCCTCTCCCGGCAGATTTACCTCCATGTGCGGGATAACACCTATAACCGGTTTCCCTGCCCTTCTTTCAAGTTCTTCTATTCCAGCAGCCAGCATTGCGGAATCTCCCGCCAGGTTGTTGATAAGCAGCCACTTGATCCTGTCTGGCCTCCGGACAAGAAGCACTGTACCAAGAATTGAGGCGAAAACCCCCCCGTTGTATATGTTTCCCACCAGGATACACTCTGCCTCATAATTCTCCATCAGGAATGTGTTTGCCAAATCCTGATCCAGCAGGTTTATCTCTGCGGGGGATCCTGAACCCTCTGTCACAACGGCATCATTCTCCACCAGGAGTGAATTTAGGGACCTGGTTACTGCATCTCTTCCCCTTTCCCGGATGATTCCCGAATAGCCTTCATGGGTGAATGATCCAATGGTCCTGCCAAGCAGGATCAACTGTGACCTTCCAGATCCCTCCGGTTTCAGGAGTATCGGGTTGAACCTGGCTTCCGCCTTCCTCCCTGAAGCTATGGCCTGAAGCCACTGTGCCCTTGCTATTTCCTCTCCGGAATCCGTTACCGTTGAGTTGAGAGACATGTTCAGCGCCTTGAATGGGGCAACCCTGAGACCTCTTCCCCGGAGAATGCGGCAGAGGCACGTGGCCACAAGGGACTTGCCCGCTCCGGATTGGGTCCCGAGGACCATGATGATTCTTGCTTTCTTCCTGTTGCTCACTTCTGCGAGACCTCACATGAGTAAAGTTTCCTTCTTAGATCGTGCGGATCGGGAACTTCCCTCAGAAGCCCCTGGTTTGAAAGGCTGTCTATGGAGTTCTGAACGGTCCTCCTGTTGAGCCCGGTCACCCTGATAATCCTTGACTGATCCATTGGCCCGCCTCCGGCGATCACGTGATACACGAATTTTGTCGCCGGGCTTCCGTCCACGCTTTCCACTCCAAGGTGCGCACCAAATGTGTCTCCCCTGAGGCCCTGTCTCTGGCTCTCCAGCGGGATTGCACTGTGCATGGATACGTTTCCCAGGTTTATGGTGTTTCCAAGGCGGACGATCAACTGTGCCTGCTGATCTTCAAGGGGTGCCTCGAACATTATCTTGGGAAGCTCGAATTCCTCTGTTATCCTGGAGACCCAGTCCCATTTTATCTTGCCGTCCTGGTCATAGATTTCCACGTTCTTTCCTGTCTCCCTTCCCTCTATAATTATCATGTCGGGTTCATAGTCGGCAAAATTCTTCATGCGGTCTATCGTCTCCTCCAGTGACAGCTGGTTTGCGGCGCTCTTTCTTCCCACCTCGACATGAAGCCTCATTCCCTCTGACTTTGCGAATTCAACAATCTCGTTCTTCTGCCTCCTGGGTATGTCTATCACGCCTTCGCTGAGTTCCACCGTGGAGAAGCCCATCTCCTTCATCCTCTCCAGGAGCTGGAGGTGCTTCCCGTTGGTGGAGGCAATCTCGAGCATTGTGCCACCGTTCGAAACAGAAATACCCTGTTCCCTGTACTTCCTCACCCTACTGGACAGAGCCTTCCCGTCCAGTAGCAGCGGGATTCCCCATCCAATTTTCGCGACTGTGACATAGCGGGATATCATAGGCAGCATCTGTTCAAGGCCGGGGAGCATCCTGTCTATCATCATGGTGTGGTAATCGCCTGCGATCTTCGTTCTTGGCAGTTCTTCAAAGAATAGGTTCACGCAAAGTGATAACGCATGTATATGTAAATTTATCTTCACATTCCTTAATTCATAGCAGTTTCTTTCACATTATATACATGCTTTACATGTACCATTATGCATATTTATTAACAGGCACTTAACTTTCCGTGTCAAGAAACGATATCAGCCAGCTGGCAGAGATGTCAACTGGAATCTTGAGAAAAGCGGTTGAGGAACACGGAGCATCAGTCATCTTTCTTACAAGTTTCGGGGCAGAGGACATGGTTATCACGCATCTTGCACATTCAGCGGGATTGAACATACGGCATGTATCCATTGACACGGGCAGGCTCCCCGAGGAAACCTACAACCTCATGGAAAGGACGACCCGGAAGTACGGCGTGATGCCGGAGGTCCTTTTCCCTGAAAGGAAATCGGTTGAGGAAATGGTTGCTGCGAAGGGAATGAACCATTTCTATGAGTCCAGGGCAAACCGTGAGGAATGCTGCCATGTCAGGAAAGTGGAACCGCTCCAGAGAGCTCTTTCCGGTGTATCTGCGTGGATATCCGGGATCAGGAGAGACCAGACTTCAGTACGGGAGAAGGCTTCCAGTGAGGAGGTTGATTCAGCGCATGGCGGGATAACAAAGTACAATCCCCTCATAGACTGGACCTCGGCAGACATATGGGAGTTCATTTCAGAGAACAGCGTTCCATACAACAGTCTCTTTGACAGAGGCTACAGAAGCATAGGATGTGCCCCATGCACTAGGGCCGTCAGGCCCTGGGAAGAGGAAAGGTCCGGAAGATGGTGGTGGGAAACGGGCGCAAAGGAATGCGGCCTACATACGGTTGGATCAAACCCGTTCATTTTCCAGAGGAGTGAGTGAACTGCTGCCAGATCCTCATGGCGGAAAACTTGTTTCGATCCCCGCACTCAATGGAGCAGATCCAAACGATGGCTTGGTACTGGATGTAGGGGACTCAATAGCCACCTCGGTACAGTTGATGAGGACAGGCGTTTACAGCCCTCTTGGCGGTTTCTCCTGCAGGGAGGATTACACAAGCATCCTGGATTCCCAGAGGCTTGCGGATGGAATACCGTGGCCGATACCCCTGCTGCTGGATTCGGCAAAGGATGCCGCAGGGGAGGGGGACGAGATATTCCTCAGGCACGGTGGAAAGGTGATAGCCCGCGTAAAGGTGGAAGAGGTTTTTCCATTCGAGAAGAGAAGGTTCTGTGAGAGAGTTTTCGGCACGAATTCAATAGAGCACCCCGGAGTTGATGCCACATACAGGCTGGGTGATTTCCTCATTTCCGGAAGGATACTGAATGCCGATGATCCTGGGCTCCCGCATTCCGGCAGCTTCATGCGGCCTGCCGATACAAGGAAGGCTTTCACTGAGCGTGGCTGGAAGACTGTAGCCGCGTTCCAGACAAGAAACGTGCCCCACATGGGCCATGAATACCTTCAGAAGGCAAGCCTGAACATCACTGACGGGATCTTCATCAACCCCGTGATCGGGAAGAAGAAAGCTGGAGACTTCAACGATGACCTCATCGTATCAGCATACTCCGCCCTTGTGTCAGAATACTTCCCGAACAACAGGGCGGTCGTGTCAACCGTGAATTACCAGATGCAGTATGCGGGCCCCAGGGAGGCACTGCTGCATGCAATAATGAGGAAGAATTTCGGGTGCACACACTTCATAATGGGCCGTGACCATGCAGGAGTGGGGAACTTCTATGGCCCTTATGACGCACAGAGAAACGTCATGAGTTTTGATGACCTGGGGATAAGCGTGATCCCTTTCGAGGAGGCTGTCTATTGCAGGAAGTGCCAGTGGATCACCAGCGTCAAGTCCTGCCCGCACAACGGCAGCGACTTACTCAGGTTCAGTGCAACCATGGTGAGGAATTCACTCAGGAACGGTGAGGAGCCGCCTTCCACCATAATGAGGAGGGACATCTGGAAGATGATTTCCTCTCATCCCTCCCCCTTTGTTGCATAGACTGCGGAACTGTTTCCGCGACCCATGGGGAGACTTCTTTACCGTGTTTCCCCTTCAATTCCCACAATGAGGAACGGAAGACCGGCTGAACTGGACTCCATCTTCGACAATCATTTCCATCTACGGGAAGACGGCCTCTTCCTGGAAGCCGTGATGCAGTTTGAGAGGGAGGGTGGGACCTGCATCAACCTCACAAACCTTCCGGACTATTCTCTTCCTGCTGACGGATATTATGGCACTCTATACGGAAGGACGGCCAGGATTGCTGCGGCAGTAAGGAGAGAGACATCTGTGAAGGTTGTACTCACCCTTGGCCCGTATCCACTGGACTATTTTTTCTTCTCGCAGGCTGGCAGGAACCCACTGGAGGAAATGATCTCCGGCGTGAGCATGGCAGGAGGTTATGTCTCACGGGCGGAGGCGGGTGCCATAGGCGAGGTCGGAAGGCCTCATTTCGCAGTTGACGAACATGTGAGGGATGCCTCAAACATGGTGATATCGGAGGCAATGAAGACGGCTGCGGACCTTGGGTGCCCGGTGATACTCCACACTGAAGATCTGGATTGCGGGTCCCTGAAGTCCATTGAGGCCATGGCTACCGCATCAGGGATTGATCCGGGTATGGTGGTGAAGCACCACGCTGAACCGGAGCTTCTGTCATGTGAAACGGCTGTTGCGAGATCTGTACTTGCCACAAGGCCGAATGCACGGCTGGCAGTGGAATCAGGGAAGGAATTCCTTCTTGAAACCGATTATGTCGATGATCCTCAAAAACCGGGGAAGGTTATTTCTCCGTCTTCCGTGCCAAGGAGGGCGAGATACCTGGTGCAGGAATTCCCGGAAAGCGTCGAACTTCTCAGAAAGTCGTTCATCGAAATCCCTGGCAGGCTCTACGGCACTGAGAACATATTGTGATCCACAGGATAACTGAATCCACGGTTCCCGGAGGCGGGACACGTTGCACATGCCATGAATGGCAGCGAAAATCGTGCCTCTTTAATATGCACTTCTTCTAAGGGTATCATTGCCTCTAACTCCTCAGGAAATTGACAGGGCTTTCAGCGATCTCCTCTCTGCAATACGGGTGGAAAAGAACTCCAAGAGAGTGAGGAAGATCGACGCAAGGTTCTACGAGACATATCGCGAGGCGTATGAATCCCTGAGCCAAGAGGCTGAAAAAGCCGCCTCCGGTGACATAGACAAATACCTTCAGCTCAAGGACAGGATGAGGAAATTCGAGACTGAGTTCAGCACATTCTTCCAGCTCAGGTACAGCAAGATCCTCAGGCTGTCTGTCTACAGGATCGAGAATGAAGACCTGGAAATGCTCACTGATTCCGAGAAGAAATTCCTGACATCCATAGGAGAGAGGACCAGGGAACAGTTCCTGTATATTTCCAGGGGGGAATTGCCCAAGCGCCAGAAGGAGGCGATCCCGCCTGAACCGGAGAAGATTGACATACCCAAGCAGAAGCACGAGCCCGAAAGCCCCGATGCCTATACGCTTGTAAGGATCGTCGGGGACCAGCCGCCCATTGCACAACCTGACAGAAACTACTTTTTCAGGGACAATGATCTTGTGCACCTGAACAGGAAATTTGCGGAACTCCTGATCAAGAGGAAGAGTGCGGTGGAAGTCAAGCTGCACCAGTGATACCCTTATATCCACTTGAAAAATATTGAGATTCTGGGGGCCAGAGCCCGAGGGCAACTTACGCTCGCAAGAGTGAGGAAAGTCCCCTCTCCACGGCCAGGTCCAGCCGTCGCAAGCCGGCATCCTGAGAAGGATGGTAAAGGAAAAAGAAAAACACGGTTTCCGCCATGAGGGTGATTCGCAAAGATGACGCTCGCGGAAGTACCGATGGAAGTCCTCCCTGGACGGAGAAAGTCTAAACGGATCCCGTGAGGTGGCCGCAAGGATCGGGTAAGACGAAGGCCATGAGCCTTGAAGTCCAATGTTGCCAGCCGCGAAAGCGGGTAACAGAAAGGGGCTTACTCCGGGCACTTGCCCCCTTTCCAACCTGAAAGAAGCACAACCAATCAAGGGCCCGAAACCAATCTGGATCGTCTTGCCTGCCACTATCCTGTATCCTCTGGCGAAACCCTCCTTCATGTTCCTTACCCAGAAAGCGTTTGCAATGGCATCGCCGTCAGTGAACAGTACATAGG
>JAJZKX010000090.1 GCA_021850745.1 Thermoplasmata archaeon | reverse complement strand
CCGACCCTTGAACCTGATCCGGGTAATACTGGCGAAGGAAAGCATCTAGCGAACATCGCTTTTCTGGCAGGAGAAAACAAGAAATGGATCCTGCGGACGAAAGAGAAAGAGGAATTAAGGGACTCAAGCCCTTTGAGAAGAAAATTCTGGGAATTGTGGTTGCTGTCATAGTAATAGTTGCGGGTTTCGCAATCTTTTACAGCATTGAAAACAAGAAGCCTTCCGGAAGAACAATCGTTATATGCACATATGGTAGTTTACTGGCATACGGAGCAAACAAGAACCAGACATATAGTACAGTATTTGGGACATTCGAGAAAGAATATGGTGTTAATATAAAGATCATCACACCGTCGGTAGGATGTCTTCTTGCCCTTGAATCGAGGAAGATCAATGAGGTTGCCAATATTGTGATTGGGCTTACGAACCTCAATGGGATCCAGGCTGCCAGGGATGGTCTGCTGGTGAAATATCATGCACCGGAAAATAATATTAATTCAACCCTCATGGCTGAAATGGGTTCGGCTTCTTCATACCTGACTCCGTATGAATATTCTTATCTGGGTATCGATTATAACAAGACAGGATTCACATCGGGGCAATTCAGCCCCACATTTGCTAATCTTCTGACCAGTCAGAATGCCTCGCATCTCCTGATGGAAAACCCGACAACCAGTGATACTGGTGAGGGCTTCCTTCTCTGGCAGATTGCTTATTATGAAAATATTCTCCATCAGAACTGGACCACATTCTGGAGTGCAATAAAGTCATATGATGCAAACCACATTTATAATTCGTGGAGTACTGCTTTCACGGCATTCGAATCAGCATCCCCACAAACCCTGCTTGTCAGTTATCTCACCGATCCTGCATACAATGTGTATTTTGGGTATGGAAACGATGTGAATTCAACGGTAACATCCTATGCAGGAAAAGAATATGGATGGAGGACAATATATAATATTGGGATTGTTAACGGAACCGGAAATCTCACACTGGAAAAAGATTTCGTCAATTATTTCCTGAGCCCTACAGTCCAGAACCAGATTCCAACCAACGAATGGATGTATCCTGCCAATGAAACTATTGCCATGCCTCCGTCATATTCGGCAACCATGAACCAGAGTGAGATAATTCCTCTGAATAACTATATTTCAGCCGAGGATATATATCTGAATTCAGGAAACTGGATACTGCAGTGGCAGGCCTTGATGGAATAGACATGAAAACACGGAACTTGAAGTGGTGGGCATTGCTCCTTTCCCCGTCTATATTCATACTGCTCGTTATCGTGATTCCATTCCTCTATGCTGCTAATTTTTCTGGGATCAGTAATTTCTCCATATTTTTTGGGAATGGGACAGCAGCCGCACTTTCGAGGCAGGCTTTCAGGAATTCCATATACCAGGGATTTGCAAGTGCAGTAATGTCACTGGCTATAGGGTTTCCATTGGGTATTTTCATAGGCAGATACAGGACAAGTCACCGCAGGGCATTAAAGTCATTCATAATAATTCCATTCTTCATGCCATCTGTCATCATAGTGCTGGCATTTGCCTCTCTTTTCGGAAAAACTTCACCACTGATTGCGTTGTTCCCGTTTGTTCAGATATTTTCTTACGGATTTTCAGGTATCATAGCCATAAACACCTTCTTTAACGCTCCACTGGTTGCCTTCCTTGCCTCAACAGGCATTGAGCGTTCCCACAAGACGCTGGAGGAAGCATCAAGCATCCTCGGATCAGGAAGATTTGGAACATTCATCAATATCTGGGGACGGGATGGATTGACAGGTGCAATCTCAGGGACTATTCTTGCCTTTCTCTATTCTTTCTCCGGCTTTGCAGCTCCCCTTATAATCGGGGGTCCTTCCAATTTTACAATTGAGACATGGATCTACTTCCTGGTAAGACAGGAAGGTCTTGTTCAGGTTGGGGTATTGTTTGGGTTATTGCAATCACTGTTTCTTCTTATTCCGCTGGTTATTTACCTGTTTCTTATGTCAATGCACAGATTTGTTGATGAGCAGGGTTCTGACAGGAATGAAGAGATTCCACCCAAAAGGGAAATATGGTTCATTCTGGGGAGCCTATACACATCCATTTTCCTCATATTTGAGGTAATGGTTTTCGCATCAATTGCCATTTCATCGGTGGATATTGGATGGAATTCCCATTTGACATTGAATGGATATTCTGAGCTTTTTGGAAGGGCATCATCATCGCTTGACATTCCATCATATCTTCCATTCCTGAACACTGCATTTTACGGGATTGTTACTGCTATTACAGTTTGCCTGATTGGAGTTATGTGGGTGGTTGGAAAAAGAAGGCTCAACATGAGAAATGATTCCGCCAGGGATTTTGTGCAGTATGTACCGCTCGTGATACCTGCAATAATGATGGCACTTTCCATATCTGTATTTTATGAAACGATTATTGATCCAGCATATCTATGGCTTCTCATAATTGCCGTACAATCTGCTGTTGCAATTCCGGTCGTGCTGAGGGTCGTGTCAGGAGGTTTTTCGGAGATACCCAAATCATATACAGACAGCGCAAGGGTAATGGGGGGAAACGCATTATTTGAGGTTGAATTGCCCCTTGCCGGTTCATCAATTGCGACGGCACTCATGTTCGGTTTTGCAATAAGCATGGGTGAATTCACGGCAACGAACTTTCTTTCCACCAACACATTCATGCCTTTGAGTGTTGAGGTTTATTCCCTTGAATCATTGAGGCTTGCATCTGCATCATACGCTGCAGCAGCCATACTTCTTGCTCTAAGTTTTATGTTTTTCTTTGCAATTCAAAAGGCGGGTGACAGATTCATTGGCATTCGTTGAGGTAAGAAATATTTCAAGGAGATTCAGTGATTTTTCAATAGATGATGTTTCTTTTGAGATCGAGAAGGGGGATATTCTCACGCTGATGGGAGAGAGTGGCTCAGGAAAAACCTCCATTCTGAGAATGGTATCCGGCTTGGATATGCAGGATTCAGGTGAAATAGTTATTGCCGGCAGGAACGTTACAGGCATGCAGGCAGGAAAGCGTAATGTGGGATTGATATTCCAGGATCTTGCGCTCTTTCCACATATGAATGCATACGACAACATTGCGTACGGACTCAGGGCAAAGAGGTACAGGGAAAGTGTAATAGAGGATAAGGTTGAGGAAATTTCAAAAACCCTGAGAATTTCCGGCCTCTTGAAAAAATATCCCGGAACAATATCAGGTGGAGAAAAGCAGCGGGTTGCAATGGCACGGTCGCTGGTTATGTCACCGGACATCCTGTTGATGGATGAACCCATGAGTTCGCTTGATCCAGGCCTGAGAAACGATATTATGGTGGAAATAAAATCCATATCAAGAAAACTTGGGCAAACAATAATTTACGTCACCCATGACGTTAATGAGGGTTTATTTTTGGGGGATTCTGTGGTTTTTATAACTAACGGAAGGGTTGTCAGGAAAGGGAAACCGGAAGAGATCTGGGAGAACCCTGAAAGTGAAGGCCTGGCAAGATTCCTCGGTTACAACGTACTGACCATTAATGAGGAAAAAATTGCAGTCAGGCCGGAGGATATTGAGATTTGCGAAAATGGCAATATATCCGGAACCCTGCTTGGGTGTGGTTACGAGGGCAAAGGATATCGAATCAAGGTTGACCTGGAAAATGGTGAAAGAATTGAGATACGCTCAAGAGAATTACATCCAGACGTTATCAAAGGGATTGGGACGCAAATAAAACTCAGATTGAATGTTTCAGGGGTGAAATTCAATGGCAGAAAAATAACATCCTAAACAGGTTGTGGGTATATACTAGACGACCTTGAATGTTCTTTGCAGTGGAATCTTTCCGGTTAACCATGGCATCAGCCTCAGTCATTCTCCCACTTGACTTTCTTCAGGAACATGAGTGCGTCAAGTTTATCACTCTAACAGAATCACTATGAAGGTGACTTCGCATAACGGAATCTGAAAATTTTGCATCATACACGATTTTAACAATCCTTAAGAAAGTTGATAAAGGTTATGCTGAATTTATTTTCAGGAGATCCTCAGAATTGATGCATCCGAAAACTCATGTATCCTCTTACCCGAAGGATCCGGATTATATCAGAAAAACCCTCGCCGATCAAGTTAACTTCCAAAATCGTTTAAACTCGCTCAGTAAGGAGGCGCAGGAACATTATGCTTCAATTTATGCACGGGGGAGGTCTTTCAAAACGGACAGAGAGATGTTAAAAAGAAAGATTAAGGTTTTAAAACCGGAGATTCTGGAATGCTTGGATAAACTGCTTATTTTTGGAATTCCAAACTTAGAGGAACCTGAAATTCTGATCATACCTGTTGATTATGCCATGGCAGAGATCACAATGCAGGAAAGCGCCTATGACGTAACAATGGTGAAGCCACTGAAAAAATACCCGACAGCCATCATGGAAACGATAGCTAAAAATTATGAAGTGGATATTACAATGCCAAAACCACTGGTCTCTGCAGAAACATACAGCAGGATCCTGATGAATCTCCCGGAAACAATCGCAAATCTCAACAGCAGTGAAAAAAAGATCATGGATTACCTGATGGCCAATGATGGCATCTCTAATTTTAATGATTTATTGAATGAATTCCATTTGAAAAAATCTTACTCCTATTACTATTCTATTCCCCTTAATGAGGTATTTTCCCCAAAATTCTATGCCAACGGAGAATCACTTATATCACTAATGTCCAAGGGATTGGTTTATTACACCACGCAGAATAACTATTATGGCACAGAATTAGCATACATCCCCGACGAAATTGCAAAGATTCTATGGTGGGAACGCAACCAGAAAAAGAAGCCGGTAAAACTCAACAAGAGGAAGGGAACTAGTGATTTACGCCCTGTCTTGAAAAACTATGGGTTTGACTATGCTGCACATTTCAAGAAATTTTTCACGGTCTTATACTATCTTGAAAGCAGGTCAAAACGTCGTCCCTTAGAAACAATACAGAAGTTTCTTGGAATGCCAGTCAGGGATCTGGATTTAATCATGGAATTTGCCAGGCACGAAAACTGGATAAAGGGAGGGGCTACTAACATAACAATAACGAAGGAAGCCCTGGTTTTTTTGGAAGACAAGAATTTCCCCACAAAACTGGAACGGCATGTATTTGAAAGGCACATATTCTCAGCGTGGGAGGAGATTGAAACATCTTTCTATCTTGACAATTTAAGAATATTAATCCTTCAGCCCCTTTACGACATGAAAGAACCGGCAAAAATTTCTGATATCATAGAGGAAGTAAAATCCAGTGAAAAATATTTCATTTTTATAAGAGAAGCATCCGTATGGCTGACCCACGTAGATTCAAGCAGTCATTATTTGAATTCATTGAGTTATACTAAGGAAAACATGGAAAGTGGGATATCAGAATGGTTTCTTGATCTGTACGAGTTTCTTAGAATTTATGGCTTGATAAAACTGTCAACACCGGATCTGGCCTTAGAAACATACATTTTTCCGGAGCCTGAATTCAAGACTATTTATGAAAAGTCTGGGAAGTTCGATTCCCGGGTAGCGGTGAAGGACAATCCAAAGCCACTGAAGGTATTGCCAAACAATGAGGTGCTCATTGGCATAGATGCAGATTTCAACGATTTAAAAATGCTTGCCGATTTTTCGGAACTGGTCAGTGCTGATCTAATATGCACGTTCACCATCACAAAATCTTCCCTTTCATCCTATTTGAATAGATCGGGAGAACTCAGCAATGTATTGTCTTTCCTTGAAAAGAAGAGTTCGGTTCCAATTCCAAGCACCCTGGAACGCCTGATAAAGGACATGGCGGAGAAAGGAAAAGATATCACCATGACAAAATGCCAGGCAATCCTGCAGGTAAGAGACAAAACGATCATTGATAATATTATGGCGATAAAATCAATATCTGAAATGATCGAGAAGCGCATTTCACCTGAAATACTGGTGGTAAAGACTGGAGTTAGCCTTTACACCTTTGTTTCTGAGTTAAGAAAAAAAGGGTTTATAGTTCCTATCGTGGTTGAAAAAGAGAAAAAGGTAGGGCGTTCATACTGATTATGAGTGGGTTTAGCAAAACTAATCATTTTCTGCGATCACATTTACGTTTCTCAGCAGTTCTCCATGATCCATAATATCATAAGCATAACCCCTTTCGGTGAGAAACATCTGCCTTCTCATGGAAAAATCCTGATCGAGTGTGTCTCTTGTAACGATGGAATAGAAATTAGCTGAAACACCTGATGATTTTGGCCGAAGCAGTCTTCCCAGGCGCTGAGCCTCTTCCTGCCTCGATCCAAATGTTCCGGATACCTGAATTGCAACGTTTGCATCAGGGAGATCAATTGCATAGTTTGCGACCTTTGACACAACAAGTGTTTTTATCGATCCTGACCTGAATTCGGAATAGATCTTCTCCCTGAGGGAATTCTTCATCTTTCCGGTTATGACCGGTGCCTTGAGTTCTGAAGCGATGATATCCAACTGTTCAAGATAATCACCAATAATGAGGACAGAATCATCTCCGGAAAGGCGGGAAAGAATGGATTTCACGGCTTCCAGTTTCATTGGGTTGTCCGCTGCTATCCGGTATTTGAGCCTTGGAGGAGCAACGGCATACTGCATCTTGTAATCATCATTGGGAAACTTTACCCTCACTTCGTGGCAGAAAGCTGTCGCTATCCATCCCTGTCTCTCCAGATCCTTCCACGGTGCATCGTATTTTTTGGGACCTATCAGTGAGAACGCATCCTCTTCCTTTCCATCTTCCCTGATCAGGGTTGCTGTGAGTCCGAGCCTCTTCTTGGCCTGAATCTCTGTGGTTATCCTGAATACTGGCGCGGGAAGGAGGTGCACCTCATCATAGATGATGATGCCCCAGTTTCTTGCACGGAATATTTCAAGATGAGGATAGTTTCCCAGATTAAATGTCTCTTCACCTTCGACTTTTGGATTCTCACTTACTTCTAAATTCGCTTCCGGATTGGAATCTGCGGATTTCCGCCTTGGTGAATATGTGAGTGTCTGGTATGTCGTCACCGTAACTGGAAGTATTTCCTTATTATCGCCGGTGTATTCGCCTATCATTCCCGGTGCAAGGCTTGTCTTGTCAATAAGTTCTGATATCCACTGCCTTA
>JAJZKX010000089.1 GCA_021850745.1 Thermoplasmata archaeon | reverse complement strand
ACCGTGAATGTATGTTCATGGGTTCAGGATATATTACCTGTTCCAGCCAGGGTTCTTCCATGTACTTCAAGCAGGAATTCAATGACTTCCACATGCCTTTCCGCCTCCGCCGGGGTCTTTCCCCAGATGTAGAGGCCATGCCCGGAAAGCATGAAGCCATGGATTTCAGGATGTTCCTTCAAAAGTCCTGTTACCCTGACAGAGAGGGTTTTCATGTCCTGTGAATTCTCAATTACTGGAATCCATTCTGAATGATCATGGGTCCTTACATTATCCAGGCCCTTGAGCATCTCATATCCGTGAAGCACGATCCCCCCATCCTTAAGGTATCTCCTGGACAGCATTGTGGACCAGACTGAATGGGTATGGAATACAGAACCGGCGTGCATATGCTTTATGACTGCAATATGGAGATCTGCCTCGCTTGAAACTTTCCTGTCCCCGCTTATAACACTTCCCTCGCCATCTATCACAATAAGTCCGGAAAGGTCAAGTTTTCCTTTATGCAGGCCGCTGCCTGTTATAGCGATCCGAAGAGGAGATTCATTGATCACTGCGCTCAGGTTGCCACTTGTTCCGAAAAGCCATCCACGGGAGTAGAAAAGAGACGCAGTTTCGACTATCTGCTGCCCAAAATACCTAAACTCTTTCAAAGAATCTTCGCCGTTGTTATTTTTCAATTCCAAATTTTTCAGACCTCCATAGCTGCATTAAACCAATGTTTCAAGATCCTGATCTTTAAGGGAAGATCAAGGGACGTTTCAGGAAGTATGATTTTTTCATATTTAATCTCACAGTTTCATTTATCTGTATAATCTGTGTTTTAGAGTCCTGAAAATACCTGGTGGTATATCCTCGTGCAGCAACAGCCATAAGAATATTTTAATATTTCATATCAATAACTCTTCCTGGAATGGCGTTTCCAGAACTTTCCCATGGAGAGTTGAACAATTCCCGATCAGGGGGTTAATGACGCCTACAAAGAAATTTGCAGGTGTCAGCTATGCTAATATATACTTTAATCAGGACATTAACACAGTACCTCTTTGTAGTCTTGATGGCCCCACTTTTTGCCGGGATTATTGCCAATCTTAAAGCCAAAGTTGAATCACGTAAAGGGCCAAGCATATTCCAGCCATATTATGACATCTTCAAGTACATGAAGAAACAGGTTCTCATACCGAGGGGTTCCGGCCTGATTTTCAAGTATGCTCCCTTCATTCTTTTCGGTATATATTCCCTGATAGCGCTCATTGTGCCGATTGTAATCCCTGAACCGGTATTCTTTACTGCAAGTGCAGATTTCCTAGGTGGAGCAATACTCTTCTCTCTGGCTGCATTCGTCAAGATAGCTGCCGCCTTTGATTCCAGGAGCAATTTTACCGCTATGGGTGCAGTGAGGGCCCTTTCCTTCAATTTCCTCTCAGAGGCGACACTAATAACTGTTTTCTTTGCAGTATCCCTCATAACTAACACAAACAACCCTTATACGACAAACAGCTTCCTTGCAACTCACTATATACAGAACATAAGCCTGGAACACATTTTTGCCACCATAGCATTTTTCATGCTCTTCCTTTACGAGACCGGGAAAATACCACTGGAGAGCTCTGGACTTGCGGAACTAGGGATGATAGATGAAGGTATGAGTTATGAATACAGTGGAAAGCTTCTCTCACTTTCAAAATGGTCAGGGTATATGAAACAGTACATACTTGGGGCAATTTTCCTGAATGTATTCTTCATACCATGGGGTCTCCAGTCTTCATTTCCGGGATTCCTGCTGGACATTCCGGTCATGTTCCTGAAGTGGCTCCTCCTCATTGTCATTGTGGTCATAATTGAAACCACATTTGCCAAGATGAGGCTGTTCAGAATCCAGGACTACCTTGCAACAAGCTTCACGTTTTCAATACTTTTCCTCATATTCAGCGTGGTGATAGCATGATTCCGATAGATTACGCTGTTTTCCTCATTGCCGCCTTTGCAACCATATCCGGGTTTTACATCCAGGGTCAGGAATACATAAGCTCAATGGTGAAGGGTCAGCTGATCCAGTCTTCAATAATTGCACTCATTTCATTTGTACTTGCATATTATGAGCATTCAATTGATCTTCTTATCCTGGGAATCCTCATTGCGTTCCTCAGGGGGTTCCTAATAACATACTTCCTCGATAAGCGTGTTCCAGGAAGGATGACTTATGTTTATGAGTCCAATGTCAACGTTGCGTCATTGCTCCTGATTGACCTGGCATTCATTGTGGTAGGAATGTTCATAATATACTCTATTGTTTTTACACGCGCTGATCTGGTTACAAAATTCGGCCCCTCATCAATACTTGTATTTCCATTGAGCCTGTTCTTCCAGGGGCTATTCCTTATAGGATCAAGAAGATCAACATTCTCCCAGATAATAGGGTATATAGAAGAGGAAAACTCACTTGTCCTGTTTGCAATATTCCTTGTCCCGGTGCCCATCATAATTGAGGCAAGCGTTTTCCTTGATGTTCTTGCCCTTGTCGTCATATCATCCATACTGGTAATTGAAAAGTTCAGGCACTACCCCATGGAGGAGCTGAAGGGATAAACATGGATCCTGTACCGATCATAATAATCATCCTTCCGGGGCTTGCCAATATTTTCTACAGGGTCAACATAAGGCTTGCAGGCCTTGTCTCAGCATCACTTACCGTTGCTCTTTCCCTGTTCCTGTACATCCAGCTTCCACTGAACGGGCTATTTTACATAGACAGGATCACCTGGGTATTTATTGTCATGGTAGCATCGGTTTATCTTCTATCCACTCTCTATTCATGGGAATATGTCAGTTCAATCAAAAACAGGGGGATAAGCCAGAACAACTACTATCTTCTCCTGAATTTTTTCACAGCTTCCATGTTCTTCAGTCTTGTCATGAACAATTACGGCTTCATGTGGGTTGGTATTGAAGCCACAACCATATCATCAGCCCTTCTTCTCATAACAGAGAAGAGCGACGTATCTCTTGAGGCAACATGGAGATATATCATACTGGTCTCGGCTGGCGTAACCTTTGCTTTCATATCCATAATCCTTATCTATTACCATTTCGGCACCCTTGACGTTTATACAATTCTCCACAGCGGAGGTTCTGCTTCAGTTGCCATAAAAATTGCCGTAGGGGTTGCCCTGGTGGGTTTTGGAACAAAGGTTGGTGTATTCCCGGTGCACACCTGGCTGCCCGATGCACATAGCGAGGCCCCTTCCCCTGTGAGCGCCATGTTCTCCGGAGTCCTGTTGCCAGTTGCACTCTACGTTCTTTACCGGATCTATGAAATTTCCCCATTTCCACAGCTTTATACATGGTTTGCGGTCATCTCAATTGCAGCAGCTTCACTGTTCCTTGCATACCAGAGGAAGTACAAGAGGATGTTTGCCTACTCGACAATGGAAAACATGAACCTGGCACTCTTTGGTCTTGCACTTGGAGGCGTGGGTGTCATTGGTGCAATATTGCTTCTTGTTTCCCACAGCTTTGGAAAGGCAGGGGCATTCTATTCCTCGGGAAATATATTGAAAAGTTCAGATAAACGTGACATTGCACAGATAAACGGCATCTGGAAGGGAATGCCTTATACTTCCTCTTCGCTGCTTCTCTCATCTCTCGCTGTAACAGGAACTCCGCCATTTGGAACTTTTGTTGGGGAGTTCATAATACTATATGCTGCTGTGGTGACGCACGCGTTTCTGCAGTTCGGGATTGTACTGTTCTTCCTGATGGCGGCATTCATAAGCGTTAATTACAACATAACCGGAATGATATTCAGGGGTTCAAGTGATTTTAAGGAGCCAGGGAAATTAATGCCAATGATTTCACTCATCTCGTCAGTAATCCCCCTTATAATCGGTGTGGTCATAATAGGAGGTTTTTTCAATGTACTGGTATGAAGAGGGTAAACCTGACGGAAGATTCATAGGAAATACGAAAAAATACTCCATTTACGGGAGCCATTACAATTCAACCATTGAGGTCGTTCACGAAAAACCGCCAGAAAGAAAGCCTGAAGAGTTTATATTCGCCTATGGTCCATCGACTGGAGGCCTAATGGAATCGGTCGGGCTTGACATACTGACCCCCGGGGAAAAAATCACATCCATATCAGTGGATCCGACCTATAAACTCAGGAAAATCAGGGTTACAGGAATGGGCATACAGGATGCGCTTCTGAGGATTGAACGAATAAACGGTTTTCATTCGGCCTCTCACGCAATATGCTTCCTGAGGGCTGTTGAGGATGCCCTTCAGATTGAGGTTCCCGAAGAAGTGCAGTTCAACAGGATTGCCCAGATAGAGGCAGAAAGAATCAGGAGTCATCTGCTTGTCATACAGAAGCTGGCAGAATCGGCAGGATTCGGTGTTCCGGTCAACCAGCTTTCAATGATACGGGAAAAAGTTTCCAGGATAATAGGCACACAGTGCGGACACAGGTACTTCTTTGCTGTCAATGAGATCGGTAAGTCCCGCTTCATGATAGACAAACTTCAGGAAAAACTGCTTGAAGTCATAGGAGAATTCCGCATGATATCAGAAGGGCTGATGGAATCAAAGCTGTTTTTGAACAGGCTGCAGAACAATGGCATCAACAGGGATCCGGAAAGCACTGGCCCAGCTGCAAGAGGTGCGGGAATAAGGCATGATGCAAGGAATGAACTTCCTGTTCTTCCCTATGAACAGCTGGATTATTTTCCAATAGTGCGGGATGAAGGAGATGCATTCTCCCGCTTCATGATAAGAAGTGATGAAATCTTCCAGTCATATGACATCATAAAAAATATTCATGCATCCAAAAGTATTGAGAGGTTAGATCATGATCTCCAAAAAATGGGCGGAACCGGCATGGCAAGAATCGAAAGCCCATCGGGAGACCTTTTCTATTCAGTTGAGATAGAAAAAGGCAATGTTGTGAACATTGGCATGATATCGCCTTCCTGGAGGAATGTGCTGTCGTTCAGAAGGTCCATGGAGGGAAACATATTCACCGATTTTCACTTCAACTGGGAAAGCTTCGGGATATGGATTTCTGAGCTGGGGGTTGATCTCTCATGAAGAACGGAATCTGGTTCCTGAAGGGTGTGAGGAAGGGTGTAAAGACCGAGAAATTCCCCAGATCGGAACCGGTTGAAATTGCCAGATGGAGCACTGAGATAACTGGATCAGGAGAGGCAAACTGCCCTACTGACGCAATCACCAATGGAAAATGGGACATGACAAAGTGCATATTCTGCAGGCGCTGCCTTCCGGGTTATGAACCCACGGGGAAACATGAAATATTCACGGTTGGCGAAAAGATGCACCAGTTCAGGAAATCCTTCTTTATCTATCCATTGGACTCCGGCGCATGCGGGGCCTGCAATACCGAACTGCATGCACTCACGGCACCACAGTACGATATGCACCGGCTTGGAATATTCTTCACCAACACACCCAGGCATGCTGATGCAATAGCAGTTATGGGTGTGTGGACCGAAGGCATGGAAGAACCCCTGAAAAGAGCCTATGATGCAATGTCGGATCCAAAGATGATAATACTGATGGGTGCGTGCGCAATTTCAGGTGGCATAATAGGGGAAGGCGCCCTCAAATCCGGGGAATACAATGTGGCAATTGCCGGTTGCCCTCCAAATCCTTACACAATACTTGCAGCCCTCATAAGGGCAAGAGGCGATTGAATGATCTCATGGCTGTTTCTTGCACCATTTGCGGTTTCGGTTGCAGTTTCAATCTGGAACAGGAAGGCGGGATATGTTGCTCTCGCCGTTTCATCTGCAATAATCCTGGCCGGGTCCTTCATTCACTTTGACTATATAGATTCCTTTGTTGTCATTGCCTCGCTGGTATGGATTTTCTCATCCTGGTTTTCAGTAAGTTATGGGGAAAAATATGGAAGATGGCTCGCACCAATGTTCGGTTCAACCATATTCGGAATGGTGGTCATACTACTTTCAAGGAACTACCTGGAATTCCTTGCAGGCTGGGAGACAATGTCTGTATCCAGTTATGTGCTTATAGCAATGAACAGGAAGAATGACTATCCTCCGTTTGTATTCATGGCATTCAGTGAACTGAGCACTGTTCTCATAGTGGCAGGTGCAATTTATTCATTCTATCTCACGGGGGGAACAACCATAGCATTTACAAAAGTGGATTCTGTGATACCCCTGGTTCTTTTCACTCTCGGCGCACTTGTGAAAATGGGAATGGTCCCCTTCATGATCAGTGAATGGCTTCCAATTGCCCATGGAAACGCCCCTGCGAACGGATCCGCAATACTCAGTGCAACAATGACCCTGATGGGGGTCTTCGGAATAGTCCGGCTCATGCTCCTGAGTCCGCTCTCCCAGGTCTTTGGAGTGATTGTCATTGCCATTGGGGTGCTTTCGGTAATCTTTGCCTCCCTTTTCGCATATGTGTCAGAGCATGCGAAGATGCTTGCCGGCTTCAGCACAATAGAGAACAACGGTGCAATTCTTGCAGCCATTGGCTTTTATATGATAGCCCAGACGGCAATATTGAGGGATTTTTCCCTTGTGGTCATAGTTATATTCAGCCTTTCGCACTCGCTTTCAAAAACAGGTCTTTTCCTTGGAATCGGTGCCTCCGGAAAAGAGCATTTCCTTGACGAGGGATTGAGTTCTTCAAGGTTTTCAAGGATAGGTGAAGTGCTGAGCACAGCCTCGCTTTCAGGCCTTTTTCCCACAATAGGGGGATTGGGGACATGGATGATTCTGGAAATGTTTTTCATGGGTGCATCCTTCCTGGGGTATCTGGGAATAGTTTCAATCATCGCAGGATCACTAATAGCAATAGGGGAGGGGTTTGCTACTGCCGCAATGATGAAGGCATTTGTATTCACCCAGCTCAGGAATGGAAAGGCCAGAGGCATGAAGAATGAACATGCGGTAGTCTTCTCCATTGGAGTCATACTCATACTTCTGTTCATACTGTCCCCTCTTTTTGTGGGTCCTGAATTCCTGGGTGGGCTTCCAAGCGTATTCGTGTTCAACGGTTTCACCATACAGTCCAGGTTCGCTGCCGTGGACTTCGGCCTTGTATCCCCGGATTACGTTTTCGGCCTGCTGGCAGTATTCTCACTTGCAACTTATGCAATATTCAGGAAACCTGACACCAGGTCCGTACCTGTCTGGAGGGGAGGCAGGGAGTTCACGGAGGATTACACTCCATATGGAACCTGCTTCGAATACCG
>JAJZKX010000088.1 GCA_021850745.1 Thermoplasmata archaeon | reverse complement strand
TAGGCGTAAAGGTGATAAAACATCAACCGGGAAGCGATCCATCGGCCGTTGCATATGATGCAATAGAACACGCAAAATCAAGGGGCATAGATTACGTTCTGATAGATACCGCCGGGAGAATGCAGAACAACATAAACTTAAGGGAGGAAATGAAGAAGATCAAGAGGGTTACCAGCCCAAATCTTACCATACTGGTAATAGATTCCATGGCAGCAAACGATGTCATGGAACAATCAAAGACCTTTTCGAAGGAGATTGGGTTTGACGGTATAATAGTGACAAAACTCGATACCGATGCAAGAGGGGGTTCAATACTCACGATTGCATCCGAATTGAAGAAACCCATAATGTTTGTTGGGACTGGCCAGAACCCTGAAGACTTAATAGAGTTCTCGCCAGAATGGATGATTAAGAAGATACTCCCTGAGGATCTTCAATTTTCATCTTAGGCTTGAAATTGCCCTGCAAACCTGCTTGACTGGCATCTCTGTTGTTATTAACGGTATATTCTCTATTTCTGCCAGTTTTATGGCCAATTCATCAACTCTGTCCGCCTGAATATAAACCACTGCAGCCGGCTTCAGGGGATGAACTCTAATGGCAATCATGGGACTTCTTCCCAGTTTCACATCAGTGAAGAATATTGCCCTCTGGCTGGACCACCCATATAAAAGGCTGTATTCCGAATATGAGAAGGAAAGGATAGCTTTGATTCCATCAACGACGGTATACCCATGAACATATCTGTCAAGCCCCTTCTTTGACTGTACCACTCCGTCTATGGCCTTAATCATTCTTGACAGGTGGACATCATGATCATAATCGCTAATATCGATTAAAGCCTCATATGGCACGCCACTGTTATATCTTCTCAATATAGTCCCTCCTCTTGACTGGTCTGTTCCAATAAGAGCCAGGACGAATCTTTTTATTGTTGATATTCCCGGTGATTTTCTTCTTCCAGATTCATAGTCACTAATCATCGAAGGAGAAATTTCCATGGCACGCGAGAGATCAGCCTTTGTAACCTGAAATTCTTCCCTCCATTTTCTCATTGTCTCTCCGGGATTTTCTGAAATCGCAATCTCACCGGCAATCTTCTCCTCTATGTTCATGTGAGTTCATTCAAACCATTGATAATAATGTGACGATTTCATGTTCATTTATTTGTGAATAACGCCCAGCTCTTTCACGAAACGAATAGAGTCAATCTTTGTGGACAGAATCACCCCTGAGAATAAAATACATGGGAGCCCTGAATAATGGTTTCTGGCATCGATTCCCGAGATGCCCATCCTATCCTGATACACTCACAGATTGAAAATGCGACATTTCATCCAAAATTATTTTATAGCATGAAATATCGGTTATTCATGACACTTGACCCATCAATGAGGAATATTTTGGAAATGTACCGAAATTTAAATTTCCCGAAATTGAATGAAATCAGCATAGATGACCTTAGAGAGATAATGAACAATAGCAACGTAATGCAAGAAAGTGAGGCGGTCAATCATATAGAGGATCTATCTTTCGATAGCGATGGCTCGCAGATTCGCTGCCGTCTTTACGATCCCAAGAAGCCCGGCAATGGACTAATAATATATTTTCACGGAGGCGGTTTTATATGGGGAGGAATTGAGTCATCGGATTCCGTTTGCAGGAGATTCGCAAACGTATCAGGGGCAAAGGTTCTTTCCGTTGACTATCGTCTTGCTCCGGAACACAAATTTCCTGCGGCAGTGAATGATGGATTCAACGCTTTCTTATGGGCTTATAATAATTCCACTAAACTTGGGATTGACAGGGAAAAAATAGCTCTTGTTGGGGATAGCTCTGGTGGAAATATAGCTGCTTCCAGCTGCCTGAAACTCAAGGATAATGGGTATCCTTTGCCCCTTCTGCAGGTACTTTTCTATCCCTTCATGGGGCCGGATTTTTTCTCGGAATCGATGAGGGAATTCAGCGAGGGATATTTCCTCACCATGGAGGAAATGAACTGGATTGGAGACAACTATCTGGAGTCACGAAAGGATGCGATAGATCCTTATTTCTCACCTGTTCTACATGAGAACCTTAAGGGACTGCCCGAAGCGATAATTGTGACTGCAGAATATGATCCTCTTAGAGATCAGGGAGAGATGTACGTTTCCAGACTTTATTCTGCGGGTGTTCCTGTTACTTCTATAAGGGGAAAAGGAATGATTCACGGATTCCTTGGACTCTTCAGCGTGGCTAGAGCTGCAGATTCCATAATAACAATGGTGTTCAGCTTAATAGGTTCCAGACTGAATGAGCAGCATTGATGATTATGTTATCACGATTAGAGAAAGAGAATATAATTCAGCATTTTTGTACCCTCTTGGGGCACTGAACGTTTGAATCCTCCTATATAGTTTATCAATAATATAGATGGATAATATAAAATACTCCTCGTGATAAGGAGCTATGTTTAATTCATTAGACGAAAGCAAGCTTAAAAAGATACATCTCAGGATCACTGCCCTCTCCTCGGCTGGCAGTTTTCTTGATGGCTATGATATATCCATAATATCAGTAGCGATTCTCATCCTTCGACCGCAATTTTCTCTTACAACAGGTGAAGTTACCTTCCTCCTTGGTTCTACAATTCTGGGGATGATATTTGGCGGCGTATTGATAGGTTACCTTACTGATATCAAAGGAAGGAAATATGTATATCTGTGGGACATGGCGTTTTTCATACTGTTTGCTGTACTGTCGGCTGTCGCGACCAATTATCTGCAACTTCTTCTTTTCAGGCTTCTTCTTGGGGTTGCCATAGGCGCAGATTATGCAATTTCTCCTACAATCATTGCAGAATTCTCGCCAATGAAGCACAGGGGAAAGCTGCTCAGTTTTACCGGCGCTGCCTGGTTTATAGGGGCCTTCGTGTCATATGGAATAGGAACGGTCCTTATACCGTTGGGAAACATGTCATGGCGGTATATGTTCCTGATTGGAGTCGTACCGGCCGTAATAGTGTTATTGCTCAGGCGAGACATCCCTGAATCCCCAAGATGGCTTCTTTCTCATGGCGAAAACGAAAAAGCAAACGCTTCTATGAAGGAAATAGATAGCAATGCCTATGTCGAAGCTCCGGCAACATATAGCAAAACGAGGATAGGAGACCTATTCAGGAAAAAATACATTGCCGCTACTGTTTTCATATCAGTTTTCTGGTTCTCTCTAGCTGCAGTTACATATGTGATTGCCCTGAACGGCCCTTCAATACTCCAAAGTCTGGGCATATCCTCCGACGCAGCATCCGGTTATGCCACAATCGTCGCGGCCCTTGCAATAATTGGGGCAATAGTTGCAATCTTGCTTATAGACACGACGGGAAGGAAGAATCTTACCCTGATTGGTTTCGCAGGCATGGTTGCAACACTCCTTATTGCAGCGCTCCTTTTCGAATTTTACCCTGTAATAATCTATATTGTGTTGTTATTCGTCGTTTTTGAAATCAGCCAGGAATTGGGACCCGGAATAACCAATTCTATATTCCCGCAGGAATTGTATCCCACGGAGATCAGATCCACTGCTCAGGGTTTCGGAACAACTATTAGCAGGGTAGGTGCGATCTTTGGCATATTTACTTTTGCCTTCATAGCCGGTGCTTATGGAAATAGCATAGGGATGATCTTTCTCATGGTCATTTCCGCAATGGGCCTTGTAGTAACCATATTCCTGGGAAAGGAAACCGCAGGGAAATCGCTGGAAGAATTAAATAAACCATAAATTTTTCATTTAGAATTTATCAACTTTATTACGAGATCAGGGCGATCGGAAACAATAGTATCAACACCTGCTTCTAACGAGTCGTTGATTCCCGCTTCGTCATTTGGAGTCCATACGCTCACACTTAATCCACCCTCGTGGCATCGGTCAACGTAGGAACTCGATACACCTTCATAATACATGGCTATGGTGTCACAACCGCATTGCTTCACCATGGATACAGGGTCCATGGGGAATCCGGCAATAAGGGCTCCACAGGTTACATTCGGGTATTTCTGCTTGAACATGAACAGAGCATCGTGATAGAACGATATTATTATGCTTCTATTCAGGAGATCTGGTCTCCTGTTGTATAGATTTATTAGTGGATTAATAGTCTCCATTGATTTCAGTTCTATGATTACATGAATGTTTATTGCATCCATTACCTCTTCCAGGAACGGGATTCTTTCTCCTCCTTTCAGCTGAATGCCCCTTAACTCTTGTACAGATAGATCTTTCACATTTCGATCAATTCCCGCCATTCTCTTCAAATCAGGATCATGCATGACTGCCAGATTTCCATCTTTTGTTGGCTGAACATCACATTCAACTGCATCCACCCCAAGTTTCTCCGCTCCCTGAAATGCTGACAGGGTGTTTTCTATGAAAAGATTTCCACCACCCCTGTGGGCTACTACTGAAATTTCTCTACCCTTATATGAGTAAACCATGAATGCATAATTCATCTAATTATATATAGAATCGTGAGTAATCTGCTCCTGTTGAGATAGCATCTGAGGCAATAAAGAGCCATTGCCGGGAAGCGCACATGCAAAAAGGATGGAATAAGTACAAATTTTCTGTAAAGCTTTTCTTCCTGATTTTCGAAAATTCGAGAATTTTATGATCCATATGCGGGTTCATCCAAAATGATAAGCCGCCGGGGGATTTAAACCACCGACCTGCTGATCACAGAAATGTAACAGCAAACCCACAGATTATGCAAGGTACATAATTTTGATCCCAACGGCGTCATGTATTTGTTTATTGTAGACTTCAAATTCTCTATCTCTGGTAATGAATTCTATCTTGGAACTTGTGATCTTTGATATCGTGTAGGCATAGGAGAGGTGCAGCAAATCAAGAGTCCGCATTGGCACTTTATATGATAGTTCAATCGCTAAAGCCGTGATGTTGTTGTATTTCCCGATCGGGGTTTCAACTGGATTCTGAGGTATGGGAAAGTACACCAGATCAAATCTTTCAAGAATGTAGGTAATCGCCGCGTATGAACTTGAATCCCTGCTGCCTGAAAGTTCATCCATTAAGGCTGTAAAATTCCTGTTTCTTAAGAGCACGGAGGTCAGCTCAATGACCACTAATTCTGAAATAATCTTCTCAGGTTTCCTGAAGATTTCAATGGAGTTCTCCATAGAGGGATCAGCAGGATCAAGTGCAGAGACCACTACACTGGTATCGATGTATTTCAACTGAATCTATCCCTGCTTGTAAATAGTTCTTTAAGACTACCTCTCAATTCTATGGGGGATTTTCCAGTGGATTTCTCAAGTGACCTGAGTTTATCAACCTTTTCGGAAATCTCCGGAAATTCCTTCGAAGCAGACATACCCTTCGATAAGAGGTATCTTATTGCATCACTCTTTGTTTTGAAAAGGCCGCCCCGGATCATACGATCAACGAACCTTGATGTGCCTTCGTCAATCCTGATTTGTATTGTTTCCTTTACCATTACAATTACGTAATTGTAATTATATAGATTAATCTTTGCTCAACCTCATGAATTGAGCATCGTTGGTAATCAACATTATCCAATTGGCCCTTTGTCTGACACACTGAACTCATCAAAAACATCGAAATCTAGATTAAGTGAGAGATCACTCAATAGGTAATGTACACAAACAGACTTACCAGAAGACCCACTTCTGTACAAATCAGAAACAGGATTAAAAATCGTTCAATGCGCTTTGGATATGATTAGTAAGATTAAGCAGGGAAAAAATCGCAGTAGTGAAAAAAGGAATTAAACTTGAAAATAGTGAATGGAAAAAATGGTTTTGCATCTGTTAACTCGCAGAAAGCAAATTTCACTGATGGTTGAAAAAAAGGTTCGCAATAAGCCAGAAACTAAAAATTTCATAAGATAAGCCACCGGGGGGATTTGAACCCCCGACCTGCTGATTACGAATCAGCTGCTCAACCAGCTAAGCTACAGTGGCGGGATATCGATAAGAGACTCTATGGCAATACCTGAAGGAATCTTAGGGTAAAAATATGTTGACTTGGGTGGCATTATCTCGTTTGCTATAACCTCGTTCATGAATTCCTCTTTGTTCCACCCTGGCATAAGGATGGCGTAAGAGGCTTCTCCCTTGTCAACTGAATTTATGGCAGAAGCAACGTCATTTGTGTATTTTACCATGGATTCTTTTTCCTCCTTATTCAGGTTAAGGGTTCTCTTGAAAATGAAATAATCCACGACAAATGGAGCAGATAATCCCTGAAGATCTCCTTCCAGGAAGATATTCCTGAGAGATTGCCGGTTTGGTATGAGGGCATTGAATTTCCCGTCATATATTACAATGTTTCCATTCGAATGGTAATTGTTTACCTTGTCTACCTTGAAGACATCCGAGAGATTCTGGAATATGGCCGCAGTTGTGTGTTTGTTGTCAGTGACGAGCCTGTGGATCCCTCCTATCTTGATGGCTCTTTCATAAACTGAAGTGATGTAAACGAGGGAATATCTCCAAAATTCCTTTTCTTCTTTAGTTTTAGCCTCATGGTAAAGTTCTTTTGACGCCTTGATTCTGTGGTGGCCATCGGCAATCACGGAATCCTTTCCTCGCAATATTTCCTTGATTCTGGATATATCTGCTTCTTCCTGTACAATGTAAACATAATTTTTTACGCCGGTAGTTTCTTCAATGATCTTATCAGGCAATTTTCCCGAAATAATGCGGTTTAATGTCTTTTCCAGTTGATTTTCAAAGGAGATCAAAAATACAGGTTCCAATTGGGTTTTTAAAGAATCCATAAGTTGTTTTCTCTGCTTTACATATATATCAATGGTGTTCTCGTGGGGTTTTATTACCCCATCTTCTGAAGTAATGTCTGTAAGGCAAATAACACCCAGCCTTTGGAACATCTCCGAATTGTGCTTAAAATACTGTGATACCACAATCATTATTGGGGTATCAACCTTGATAAGGACACTTTCTGAAATCCATTTCTTAAGGAGTTCAACGGAATTCTGGTGGTCCCATTTCAACCTGCTCAGCTGGGATACGTTGTATGGAATACTGAGAAATGTTTTCTCCTGGTCTTCTGATATCGTATCAAATGGTGGAGAAACGACATTTTGAAGGTTTTTATTGTATAAAAGAGGTTTAAAAGGCTTGACTATCAATTTACAATTACCTCAGAATAGAATTTAACCGGGTTATATCTTCCATATATCCTTCCTCTCCCTTAGGTGTCTCCAATATCATCGGCTTCCATATGAACGATTCAA
>JAJZKX010000002.1 GCA_021850745.1 Thermoplasmata archaeon | reverse complement strand
TATGCTGAATAAAGGGGGGGGCAGTAAGGGCGCTCGACAGTTTTTCCAACAAACCCGACCGGGCCCCAATCCCGGTGAATCTTGCTTATGAAGTGAAGTTGTTGCAGGAAAGCCAATGCAAAAGATCCCCGTTTCTGCATTCTTCTGCACACGGTAAAGAGAGTAATTTTAACCTGCTCCATCAATTTTATCAGGAAAGTTCTCTATATATTCATAACTGGGCTATCCTGGAAAAAATTGGAGCATATTTTGTCTGGCAGATATGGCTTAATTTTCTTTGGGACTTCATCCGCAGCGTCAATGCTACTCCTGTTATTGTAAAGATACACACCACTGCTCCGACCAAGTTGCATTACAAAAATACTATTCCACTCAAAGCAAGTGGGGGTTCAAATCCATACGGATATCTTACTGTGGTTCACTTTTACTCATATGATTCAGTGCTGATACTATTAGTTGCGATTTCAGGCATGCTTCTAATGGCAACAGCTTTTCTTACCATTAGGAAAGCGTGACAGAATGTTCAAACCTCCCGGTTTTTTTAACATCAATCAGTTAAAATCATTGTCAGGCAGCCTAATCGACAGTTTATTTATTTTGAGATAAATAATGATTTATGATTGAAGCTAAACTGAGCCAGGATGAACTGGACATTCTGCAATATGTAAAAGAATTTGCAACCAAAGAAGTTAAGCCGCTGGCCAAGGAGATCGACAGGAACAAGGAAGTCCCAGAAAAACTCATTCAGCGGATGCGAGACCTCGGGCTGTTCCAGAGCTATATCCCAAGGGAATACGGCGGCGCCGGACTCAGCTTCAGTTTTCTTGTCAGGGTCATAGAGGAGCTTTCAAAAGCTTGCCCGAGCACTGCATTAGTTCTTGACGGGGCACTTACACTGTTCGCCGATCCTCTCATAATGTTTGGAAGCGAGGACCTGAAGAAACGCTACCTCAAGAGGATAGCCGATGGTGAAATTGGTGGTCTGGCCATCACGGAAACAGGTGCAGGCAGTGATGCCGCAGCGATCAAGACCAGGGCTGAGAGAAAGGGTGACCACTATTTGCTCAATGGGAGCAAGATTTTCATCTCCAACGGAAGGCTCTCAAAATTCTTCGTCGTCTCTGCTGTTACAGACCCATCAAAGGGGCATAGGGGGATATCCACATTTGTAGTTGACGCAGACACGCCCGGATTCAGGATAAGCAGGGATATAGAGAAACTGGGGATACGCGGGAGCAGCACAGTCGAACTCGAGTTCAATGACGCAAAGGTTCCGCTGAACAACATTATCGGCGAGGAAAACTCAGGGTTCAAGGTGGTGATGGAGACTTTGGACTCAGGGAGAATAGCAATAGCAGCACAGGCCCTCGGGATTGCAGAGGGGGCATTGGATGAAGCTGTTGATTACGTGAAGCAGAGAAAGCAGTTTGGCGCCAGCATTTCAAGTTTCCAGGGAATACAGTTCATGCTGGCTGACATGGCCACATCTATTGACGCGGCCAAACTTCTGACATATAGAGCAGCCGAAGCTTGGGACAGGCATGAGAACGCAATAAAGATCTCATCCGAGGCCAAGATGTATGCATCAGATGTTGCAATGAAAGTAACAACAGACTGCCTTCAGCTCTTTGGCGGTTATGGATACACCACTGAGTTTGACGCGGAACGGCATATGAGGGATGCCAAGATCACCCAGATCTATGAAGGGACAAACCAGATACAGAGGGTGATTATTGCCAAGGAGCTGCTACGCTAGGCAACCAGATTAAAATAGGCTGTTCCGGGTGGATATATCCTGACTGGAACATTTCCTTCTACAGGAAAGGGGAAAAGGATCGCCTGAAATATTACTCATCGTTCTTCAATTCGGTTGAAGTGAATTCCACCTTTTATTCCCCACTCCCTAAGGCAACGCTTTTAAAATGGACCCGCGCAATGAAAGGGAAAGATTTCTCTTTTTCAGTGAAAGTTCCCGGCTCTATTACCCATGAATACATGATAGGGAAGACCAGCCAGGCATGCATCGAAATGCTGAAGTTCCAGCAGAGCCACCTTGATTACCTGTCAGGGGAAGGATTGCTTAGCGCAGTCTTGTTCCAGCTTCCTCCTTATTTCAAAATGGAGCATGTTGACAAACTTCTCCAGGTCATTTCCTCATTCGATCATGGGAAGTTTACATGTTTTGTAGAACCAAGGCACAGGGAACTATACGGGAATAACGAGTTTTCACGGGCCCTTTTGGGAGAAGGTATTGGCGTTGCCTCTGTTGACAGCCCTGAATTGAACCTTCAGCAGAATATGTATCCTGGCACCGGCCGCCAGTATCTGAGGTTTCATGGCCGCAACAAGGAGCAGTGGTTCCGCAAGGGCGCAGGAAAGCTGGAAAAATATGATTACCTCTACTCCAGGAATGAACTGGAAACTTTTGCCCGATTAATATCGCCCTTAGCATCCCGCGGGGATGAGATATTCATATTCTTCAACAACCATCCATCAGGGAAAGCCCCTGCCAATGCTGCCCAGATGATGGATATGTTTGGGCTCAAGCCTCACTCAACAAACCAGAATACGCTTTTCTAGTCCATTAAACTCTTATATCGTTACATCCAATTACAAAGATAAAGGAGAGCACTTTCCGTTGAATAAAATAACAACAGGCACCCTTCTGGAATTCACTTACAAGGACACAAGGCTGAAAGGCGTTCTTGTGAGTATTAGCGAAGGAAACCTGAATATCAAGCTCCAGAATGGATATAACCTTCTGGTACCAGAAAAATCCATATCAGAAATCAAGGCCACTGAATCTGTAACAAAAAACAGCATAACAGAGGAAAAAGCGCTTGCGCTCGAAGGCGGCCCAAAAAGGGTTGCTTTCATTGGCACTGGAGGCACCATTGCCAGCAGGGTCGACTACATTACTGGCGCAGTCAAGCCGGTCCTCAATCCCTCCTTCCTTAAGGAGAGCGTTTCAAACCTCTCAAAATTCACACTGGACATTAACCTGCTAGAGGCAGTACTGAGTGAAAACATAACCCCTGAGGACTGGAAGCTTTTTGCGCGGACAACCAGGGATAAACTGGCTAGGAACCACGGTGCAGTAATCCTCCATGGAACAGATACCATGAGCTACACCGCATCAGCGCTTTCATTCATGTTTGAGAGCCTCAGCGGACCGGTTGTCCTCATTGGATCGCAAAGGAGTTCGGACAGGCCAAGCAGCGATGCATTCCTGAATCTTGAGGCTGGGCTCGAATTTGCATCATCAAACTTTGGGGAGGTAGGAATAGCCATGCATGGGAACTCATCAGATAATTCAGTGGTGTTCCACAGGGGAGTCAGGGCCAGGAAAATGCACTCATCAAGAAGGCATCCCTTCTGGTCCATGGGCTGTGAACCCATAGGAAAGTATGAGAATGGCAAAGTAGCTTTATCGACTGATGCAAGGGCGCAAAGTGATGAGACCGTTTTAAGTGAGAAGCTTGAAACATCAGTTGCACTGGTGTATTTCCACCCTGGCCTGAATGCGGAAGACTTTGCCGCTATGACAGCCGGGAAGAGGGCTACAGTGATAATGGGCACAGGCCTTGGCCATACCGGAATCAGGCTCTACCCAGCGATTAAGGAAATAACTGGGCGCGGGGATCACGTTCTCATGACGACACAGTGCCTCTTCGGGGGCGTAAACATGAATGTTTACTCTACAGGCAGGGAACTCCTTGGCATAGGGGTAATACCACTTTCAAACATGCTGCCTGAGGTTGCAATGATAAAGGCAATGCATGTGCTGGCCAACTATCCTGAAGAGGATTTCAGGAAAACGATGCTCACAAACCTGAGGGGAGAGTTCCTAGACAGGGAATTCCTGTGGGAGGTGCACTGAATGCCTAAAAAGGTCATGGTGGGGCTAGAAATCCACATTCAGCTTGGAGGGAGGAAGCTCTTCTGCAACTGCAGCACGGAGTCCTCATCAGAGACAGGCAATACCATAGACAGGAAGCTGATTGCCACCACCGGAGAATCAGGGAAATACGATCCAGCTGCCGTTTATGAGAAATCGCGTGCAAGAAGCTTCAGGTATTCTGTTACGGACAACAGCTGCCTTCTTGAAGCTGACGAAGAGCCACCCCACGGCATTAACCAGAACGCTCTCAGAAAAGCAGTATCAATGTCGCTTGCCCTCAACTGCAAGGTTGTCGATAGGGTAGCCTACATGAGGAAGATTGTGATTGACGGTTCCAATACATCCGGATTCCAGAGGACAGCAATCATAGGGTTCAACGGCTACGTAGAAACTTCAAAGGGAAAAGTTGGCATCTCATCCATCTGTCTCGAGGAAGACTCCTGCAGAAAGATAGAGGAATTGGACGGGATGGTCTTATATTCGCTTGACAGGCTGGGAGTGCCACTGATGGAGATAGCTACGGACCCAGACATAGTGGACGGGGAACACGCAGTGGAGACAGCTGAGATCATAGGAAAGAAGCTTCTCCTGGCTGGATGGGCGAGAAAAGCCCCTGATGCCATAAGGCAGGATGTCAACTTCTCAATGGGTTTTGGAAGAGTGGAGATCAAGGGGGTCCCAAAGCTTTCAACCATAAAATCTGCCATTTCCTATGAAAAGGAGAGGCAGACCTGGCTTGGAGAATTGTCGCCAGCCCTTAAGGGCACAGACTGGGGAAGGCTCAAGTTCCAGGATGTTACGAAACTCTTTGTTAACACCAGGTCAAATGTAATCGCACAGAACATGAAATCCGGCTTCAAGGTCTATGGGACAGTCCTTCCAGGACTTGCAGGTTGCCTGAAGAGTGATAAATACAGGATGGGAAGGGAACTCGCAGATGTGGCAAAACTATTCGGTTCAGGCGGAATAATGCACTCTGACGAGCTTCCTGGCTATGGGGTTGAGGGCGAGGTGCCAAAGCTTATTGAGCTCCTGAAGCCGGGCAATGGAGATGGCTTCACCATAATTGTCAGCACTCCGAAGGTTATCGGGCTAATAGAGGATTCAATGAAGTCAAGGCTCAGGAAATTGGAAAGCCTTGATCTGCCAGAAACCAGAGTAGTATCTGATGATGGCAGCACTCATTTCCTCAGGCCGCTTCCAGGCGGGGAAAGGATGTACCCTGAAACAGACATTCCAAGCATTGTCGTTGACAACTCACTTCTGGAAGCAGCAAGAAAAGACATGCCAAAAACAGAAGAGGAACTGGTTAGAGGCATCATCAGCGCATATGGCATCTCACGGCAAGATGCAACTGTTATTATCACATCCGGGAAGGTGGAGTCCTTGAGGAGATACGATGAGATGCTCCAGAACAGCAGGCTTGCAGCAAGATTGATTCTCCAGGCAATTCCTGAATTAGAGAAGAAAGCCGGGCAATCCATCTCTGACCAGGAAATCTATCCGCTCCTGGAGGAAGCTGGAAGGAGAAAGTGGGACAGGCAGATTCTGGAAAAGGCGATGGACCTCCATTTCATCGAAAAAATGAGCATGGGCGACCTTTTGAAGAGCAGCCATCTCAAGCCAATAGAAGGGGAAGAGCTGAAAAGGATGATAATGGAACTTAACAAGGAAGAGGCTGTCAGCCAGAAAAATATTGTTCCTATGATCAGGTCAAGAACAAGCAGGCCATTTAATCCAACAGAGGCTATAGCACTGGTTAAGGCAATAACTGGATAAAATTGCCTATTTAAAAGGTATCATTCAAAAATAGCCTAATTTATTGGGTTTTAAAATAAATCTAAATAATTCTTAAATATCGTTGTAAGATACTGAACGGATGTTAGACGGTTATATTCCGTTGCTAATCACCCTGGTGTTGATCATCCTGGGCTTGGTTGCGACTTTTTCCGTCTTGCCCTCAATTTCAGAAAGCCGATACAACAAGGACAAGAAAATAAGTCTAAAGCCTGATGCAGTGATTGCAAACCTTGTAAGGGAAAGGAGCCCTCCAGCTAAAGATGGTTCTTATCTCCAGACCTATGAGTCAGGAGAGGTCTCCAAAGGCGATGTTGGAAAATTCGTAACAGTTCAGTATTATGTCATAATCCTGCTTTTTATTCTCTTTGACGTGGACATGGTTCTGCTCTTTCCATGGGCAATGAACTTCAAGGCACTTGGTTTGGTGCCTTTCATTGAGACACTTGTTTTCCTTGCTATGCCCTTGTTTGTCGTATACTATGCCTTCAGGGAAGGGTATATGAGGTGGCAGAAATGAAGACAGGCGACGGCGGTGTATTAACAACAACTCTTGAAAAGGCCCTGGAATGGGGAAGAAGCAACTCCCTATGGCCACTTACCTTTGGGCTTGCCTGCTGTGCCATAGAGATGATGGCGATCCAGGCCGCAGACCTCGATATTTCGAGGTTTGGAAGCGAGATATTCAGGAATTCCCCCAGGCAGTCAGATTTGATGATTGTGTCTGGTACCGTTACTAAAAAAATGGCTCCCAGGCTTAGGAGGCTCTACGATGAAATGCCATACCCAAAGTATGTAATAGCAATGGGAGTTTGCGTTATCCAGGGAGGGCCGTACAATCAAGGCTATTCAGTGGTTATGGGCGTTGACAAGGTAGTGCCTGTGGATGTTTACGTTCCAGGATGTCCTCCTACACCAGAAGCGCTCACCAACGGGATCATTCTGCTCCAGAAGAAAATCAGAAACGAAACGGACAGGTGAAAAAACTTGGTAGAACTTCTAGAAGAAACAACAGGAAAGGACGGAAGGAGGGTTCTCAAGGTAGCCAAGGAGAATCTTGTCCAGTTAATGAAAGAGCTTAAAGAACAGGGTTTTGTCCACCTATCCCTGATAACAGGCGTGGACAGGAAGGATAAGCTAGAGGTAGTTTACCACCTTCACAATCTTGAGAAAAATGAATACATTGCAGTCAAGACGGAGACCCTTGACGAAAGGGTCCCGAGTGTAACTTCTGTTTTCACAAGCGCAAACTGGGACGAAAGGGAACAGTTTGACATGATGGGAATCGTTTTTGAGGGCCACCCCAACCTTAAGAGGCTGTTCCTCCCAGAAAACTGGGTTGGCCACCCATTGAGGAAGAATTATGATCTCTCCAAGGTGCAATACATAAACATGGACGAAAACGGTGAAGACTACGCAACCTTTGACCCTGGAGATGGTTGGTAATGGTCAACACCCAAATTTCAAAGCCTGACGATAACGGTTGGGTCGAACTTAACATGGGGCCACAGCACCCATCTACCCACGGTGTGCTGAGGCTCAAGGTAAAACTCGATGGTGAAATTGTCAAGGAGATAGAGCCGGTTATAGGGTACCTGCACAGGAATGCAGAGAAGATATGTGAACTGGATTACTACTGCGACTCCCTGATCTACTTCGACAGGATGGATTACGTCGGGGCAATGAACATGGAAGTGGGTTATCTAGAAGCCGCAGAAAAGCTTCTTGGAATACCGCCGCCCGAGAGGGCACAGTGGATAAGGGTCGTAATGGCCGAACTGAACAGGATTGCTGCCCACCTAGTGTGGGCGGGGGCATACGGCCTTGACCTTGGCATGCTCACACCCTTCTTCTACTGCTTCGTCGAGAGGGAAAAAGTACTCCGCATCTTCACTGAAGTATGCGGCTCAAGGCAGGAAACAAACTACATGAGCATTGGCGGGGTTTACCAGGATTTCAACGACAAGATCATACATGACATTCTTGAATTCACTGAGCAGTTCCCCAAGAAACTTGAGGACATATTCAGCTCATTTGTGAAGAATGATATCTTCATAGCAAGGACAAAAGGTATCGGAATACTGGAACCTGAAGTTGCACTGGATTATGGAGTAACGGGCCCTATGCTAAGGGCATCAGGTGTTGAATATGATGTCAGGAAGGCAGAGCCATACCTGGTGTACGACAAGATCAATTTTGACATCCCTGTCTCTTACAGGAAAGACAACCTTGCAAGGTTCCTTGTGAGGTTTGAGGAGATGAGGCAGTCCATCAAGATCATCAACCAGGCTGTCAAGAAGATACCAGACGGCCCCTACTTCAACCCCAAGGCGAAGAAATCCCTGATGATAAGGCTCAGGGGAGAGGGGGAAGTATACGCGAGAACAGAGTCTTCAAAGGGGGAATTCAGCGTCTACCTGGTTGGAGACGGGGGAGTTAAGCCCTACAGGCTGAGGGTCAGGAGCCCATCGCTGAAGAACCTCAGTATCTTGCCTTACCTTGCAAAGGACACCATGATTGCGGACCTAGTGGCCATATCTGGTACACTGGACCTCGTTTTTGGCGAGGTGGACAGATGAACGTACTGACAAGGCTTGCAGACTTTTTTGCAGCCCTGGGGCACTATCCGGCATATGTCCTGGCATACCTCTTCGAAACGCTATTCATGATAGTATTCGTGATGGTGTCATTCATCGTAATGATCTATCTTTTCAGGAAGTACATGGCAAGGCTACAGCTGAGAATTGGCCCTAACAGGGTAGGCAAATTTGGGACCTTGCAGTTGATGGCAGATGCCCTTAAGCTTGTGGGAAAGGAAAGCATCCTGCCCGCAGGGAGGGACGATCTTCCGTTCAGGATAGCTCCACTGATTGTCTTTATCGGGCTCATAATGGGTTTTGCCCTTCTTCCATACGGTCCACTCTATTACATCGGGTCACTGACTGTTACCCACTCCGATGTAAGCCTGCTTCTTCTTTTCGCCGCTCTGGCCATAATGCCAATAGGTGAGATACTGGCGGGTGTTAGCTCTAAGAACAAATATGCAATCGTAGGGGCACTGAGAGGAGTAGCAAAGGATGTTTCATTTGAAGTTCCCATGATGATTTCGGTTCTCGCTCTGGTAATGATGGCCTCTGCAAGGACGGCTAATCCATTGAACCTCACGAATCTGGTTGAAGTCCAGTTCATACCTTACGGAATTCCGCAGATTATCGGCCTCGGAGTATTCTTCATCGCTATGGTTGCAAGGGCTTCCTTCTCCCCATTTGATATGGGAGAGAGTGACAGTGAGCTTGTAACAGGGCATACAACAGAATATACGGGAATGAGGTTCGGATTGTTTTATATTGGGCTTTTCGGAAGCATATTCCTGAGCTCGCTCATAGTGTCACTGCTGTACCTTGGAGGATATAACGGGCCGTACTCAAGCTACCTCGGCTTTATCTATCTCCTGATTAAGGCACTGATACTCGTCCTGGTGTCCTTCACCATCTGGCTTTCAGTGCCAAGGATAAGGATTGACAGGTTTGTGAATATGGGCTGGAAATACCTGCTTCCAGCATCAATTATCAATCTAATCATTGCAGGAATAATTACGCTGGGGGTTGGAATATGATCGAAGTCAAGGAACCTAAAAAGGAACTCCCTCTCATAGGGACAATGAAAGCAATGCTAGTGGTTGCAAAGCATCTCTTCCAGAAACCAGTTACAGTCCAGTACCCCGAGCAGAAGAGGGAACTGCCTGACAGGTTCAGGTACAGAATATTTCTCAGCCTTGATGACTGCGTGGGCTGCACTCTCTGTGAACAGGTCTGCCCTAACCTTTCAATCCACATGCAGAAAGTTGACAGGGAGAATCCCAGAAACAAAAGGAAAATCTACCCTGACGTGAACTTTGGCACCTGCACAGTATGCAGGAACTGTGAGGAGATCTGTCCCACAGACGCAATCTACCTTACCCATGTCTTTGAAACGGCAAGGACGAGGAACAGCTTCACGTATTCGCCTGAGGAACTCTCTCTTCCAGAGGAAGAGGTGGTTAAGTGATTTACACAATCATTTTCCTCATATTCGCAGTAATCATGGTTCCACTGGCCATGAAGGCCGTCTCTGACAAGAACATAACACATGCAGCAATCTACCTGATGGCATTCCTGTTTGTCCTTTCTGCTTCCTTCATTTTCCTGGGGGCCTCAATAGTTGGGGCAGTGGAGCTGCTCGTATTCATAGGCGCCGTTGTTACATTGATCGTTTTCACAATTATGCTAACAGGGGGTAAAGAGCTTGAATAAGCTACTTGCAGCAATAGCCTCAGCACTCTTCTTCGTGGTATTCGTCATAGAGGCTGTTTCAATACAGGGAACATTCACTCCTGCAACTCAGGATTTAACAAGCATAAGCGTGGCACTTTTCAACACATATGTCGTCCCCTTTGAGCTTCTCTCACTCATACTGGTGGCAGGCATAATCGGCATGTTCTACATCGCTGGGAGGGAAGATTAATGGAGATATTTCTCGTTTCTGCCCTCTCACTCATACTATTTGCCATAGGGCTCTACGGCATAATGACTTCCAATATTGGAATCAAGATGCTGATTTCCATTGAGATACTCATAAATGCAGCAATCCTGAACCTTGTGATGGTTGCCATAGCCTATGGTGACATAAGCCCGATCCTTATGGCGCTGTTCGGAATCGCAATTGGCGCAGTGGAGTCTGTGGTAGGACTGAGCCTGCTCACTGCTACTTACAGGAAAGTTGGCAGGGTTGCAATAGCCCTGCTGAAGGAGATCAAGTGGTAAACATGTACTGGCCAGGTTGGTTCATATTCTTAAGCCCAATATTCGGTTTTGTCATAACATATGCCGTAGGCAGGTACTACAGGAACCTTTCAGGGGTAATAGCCTCCCTTGCAGTCCTTGGATCACTCATTGCCTCAATTCTCACATTCTTCTATGTTCAGAGCAATGGAACGGTATACAACAGTTACACATGGTTCTACAATATCCATGCAGGAATCTATATCGACCATCTGACCCTTGTAATGGCCCTTATGGTCTCATTTGTGTCGCTGATGATACATCTCTTTGCCCTTTACTACATGAAGGATGATCCAAACAAGCATGTTTACTTTGCAGAAACATCACTTTTCACTGCAGGAATGCTCGGCCTGGTTGTTTCATCAAACCTTGTGCTGTTCTTCCTGTTCTGGGAACTGGTGGGCTTATGTTCATACCTTCTTATCGGCTTCTGGTTCTTCAAGCCAAATGCGACTGCAGCCGCAAAGAAAGCCTTCATTGTCACAAGGGTGGGGGACCTCTTATTCCTTGTCGGAATGGCCATTCTCTACAGCAGCATTCAGGGCTTTACCGGCCTTGGTGCGAACAGTCCGCTCAGCATCCCATTCCTGATTCAGAATGCCCAGGCAATTGCCACATACGTCGGGCCAAATGTACTCGGTGCAGTAGCAGTACTGTTCCTCGCGGGCGCGGCAGGGAAATCATCCCAGTTTCCCCTGCATGTGTGGATTCCTGATGCAATGGAAGGCCCAACCACAGTTTCTGCCCTCATACATGCAGCCACAATGGTTACTGCAGGTGTATACCTGGTTGCCAGAGTTTTCAACATTTTCTACTATTCTGCCCCCTTCGCAATGTACTCAGTCGTGATACTCGGGGCATTCACGGCACTTTTCGCCGGAATAGTTGGAATCTTTGTCAATGACATCAAGAGGATACTTGCGTACTCCACAATCAGCCAGATTGGCTACATGCTAGCTGCAATCGGCCTTGGGGGGGTGTTCGGTTACGACGGAGTCTCATTTGGAATGTTCCACCTCATAGTCCATGCTGTTTTCAAGGCTCTGCTCTTCATGTCAGCTGGTGCAATACTCATCGCGCTCATGGATCTGAGGGATACAAGATACATGGGTGGGCTATGGAAAAGGATGCCATTGACCATAACACTGCTTTTCATCGGATCCCTGGCGCTGATTGCATTTCCATACACATCAGGCTACTTCTCAAAGGACACCATAATTTCCGCTTCCTGGGTATACTACCAGCATTATGGAACCGTCCAGAGCTTTTTCCCTTGGCTGTTCCTTGCAACCGGGGCCCTTCTGACAACACTGTATACATTCAGGATGTTCTTCAGGACCGCACTGGGAAAGCCACGTTCACACCTTGCTGAACACGCAAAGGACCCGAGCATTTTCGCCCTTTTGCCGCTGTTTGTGCTCGCCATTGGAGCACTTGGCCTGGGAGCAATACAGGGGTACTTCTACGGATACATAGATCCCTCATACTCACTGCCATCCGTTCCATTCCTCATTGAAATCATACCAATGTCTCTCATGGCAGTTGGACTTGTGATAACATTCATCCTTTACGGAACACCAATGTGGCAGAAGTTCAAATTCTCGAAGAACCCGCTCTACAGGATTGGAAAGAACAAGTTCTATCTGGATTACCTGTTCACCAACATCATCGCAGAACGAGTTATTGTCCCGATTTCAGCAGGATTCACACTCTTTGAGAATTCATACAACAGGGCAGTGAACAATGTCGGATCTTCAACACTGAAGCTTGGAGACCTGTTCAGGAGGATACAGAATGGAGTGGTTGAAAACTACTTCGTTGTCCTCATAATTGGCGTGTCTTTGGTATTCATAATTGTGAAAATTCTGGGGTTGATGTAAAGTGTTTATGCTCATTATATTCCTTCTGACAATACTTGGTGCAGCATTTTCCTTTGCCATTAAGGGAAAACGAAGGGACTATGCCATTGCGGCATCAGGAATTTTCCTGGCCCTCACAGTGATATACAGTGTCATCAGGTTCCATTCAGGATACACCGGTGGAATCATTTCCCAGGAGACATTCAATCTGGCCTCCTCAATAGGAATTGTATTTTCCACTGGAGTTAGCGGTTTCTCTGATGCTCTTCTCATACTGTCTGCCATAGTGATATTCCTGTCGGTGATCATTACAGAGAAAGGAAGATATGGGGAATCGCTGTACAGCTACATACTCATAACAGAGTCAGGCCTTTTCGGCATACTTATTTCAAGAGATTTCCTGTTCTTCTACATATTCTGGGAAGTGGTCCTGATTCCGGTTTACTTCATTGTTGCACAGTACGGTGGAATGAACAAGGACAGCGTTTCCCTGAAATTCTTTGTATACACCCACATTGGCTCTGTTTTCCTTCTGCTTTCCATATTCACGGTTTATACATTCCACTACGAGTCAACAGGAGTGTTCACTTTTGAGATGGGCCAGCTTATGGTTAGCACATACTTCGCCAAAATCCCTGCATTCTGGATGTACTTTGCATTCTTTGGCTTCCTGCTGGCATTCCTTGTGAAAATGCCTTCTTTTCCGGTCCATTCATGGCTTCCTGACACCTATGAGGCTGCACCATACCCCGGCACAGTGATACTTGCCGGCGGGCTCTCCATTATGGGTGGATATGGGCTGTTTGGAATCCTCATGCCTGTTTACAGGTCCATGGGGACAGGAATCCTGGACATCCTAATGGCCCTGGGAATAATCAGCCTGGTGTACTTTTCGCTCTCTGCAATGATGCAGCAGAGCCTTAAGAGAATGATGGCCTTTGCAAGCGCAGCAGCTATGGGTTTTGTCACGCTTTCATTCGGAGCAGGGCTGGTTGAATCAGGATACCAGGCAAGCCTCGAGCTTGCGGGCGGCATGTTCCAGATTGTTGCCCATGGGCTCATAATGGCTCTCATCTTTTCTACACTCTACTACATATACAAGAGCACAGGCCACGAGGCCACCCACTCCCTGGGAGGAATTTTCAGGGAAGCTCCGATCCTGAGTTCATTCCTACTTGCCGGGCTCCTTGCATCCCTAGGTCTCCCGGGCCTTGCAGGATTCATCGGCGAATTCTCAATCCTTGTTGGGGTGTTCGGCGCAATAGGGTGGTTCATCCTCATTGTGATCTTTGCCATGATAATCACCGCCTCATACCATATATGGGCCGCACAGAAATCGCTATACGGCCCGTACAATGAGAGGCTGGGAGCTATCAGGGACGCAGACAGGCCAACAACGGTAAAGCTGATGGGAATGCTCATCGTCATATTCGCCCTTGGTGTCGTTCCGAACCTCATCTACGGGCTTCTTGTAACTTACATCGGAGGTATACTATAATGTCAATTGTCGCTTCAGGCGGATTGGGGACACTGGTTTATTTCGTACCCATGATCTTCCTAGGAATCGTAGGCTTCGCAATCCTTGGCCTATCAATGCTCAAGACCAGCAAAAAGGCACTCTCATGGATCACATTCGCTTCGCTGGGCATATCTGCAGTACTGCTTTACCTGGTTACGCCCAATGGCATTTCCGTCTTTGATGGAACTATTGTATTCAACCAGTTCGGCCTATACTTTGCTATTGTGATGATAATTTCTGCGATGTTCATCACATATCCTGCAATGTATGGCCTGAAGGCAAAGAGTGAGATATTCTACGCTACACTGATCTTTGTGACCATAGGGATGATGGTTGCGGCATTCAGCTACAACCTTATCACGCTATTCATAGCGTTCGAGTCGGTGAGCATAGGAACCTATGTAATGGCAAGTTTCGGAAAGGAGAGGAGGAACCTTGAAGGCACTGTGAAATACTTCTTCACGGGCACAATAGCAACCGCTTTCATCCTCTTCGGCGCCTCTTTCTTCTTCCTTGATACGCACACATTCAACCTTGCAGTTCTGTCGGCCACTTCCCCAACACCAGAGCTCACCATGGCGCTCATATTCCTCATGGTCGGGTTTGGGTTCAAGCTTGCAATATTCCCAATGCACCAGTGGGCCATTGACACTTATGATGGTACAGAGAATTCAGTATCAGCGTTCCTTTCAGCGGGAAGCAAAGTACTGGCCTTTGTTGTGGTGCTGAAGATGTTCCTGGTAGGCTTCTCATCAGATTTCAGGGAAGTCTACTACCTGTTCGCCGTGCTGTCCATACTCACTATGACATACGGAAATATATCTGCACTTTCCCAGAACAACTTGAAGAGGCTGCTGGCATATTCCAGCGTTGCCCAGGCCGGATACCTAATACTGGTTCTTGCAGTGGTGGGTTCTGTGGGCAATGTTACCTCCAACACGGTTGCAGTGGCGGTAGCAGCAGGCATGTTCTATGCCATAGCATATATATTCATGAAAGGAGGGGCATTCATTGCCCTGAACACCGTGAAGGGAAACAACCTGCAGGTATCTGATCTTTCGGGCCTCGCCAAGAAATCCCCGGGCGTTGCAGTGGGCTTCTCTATAATGCTCCTTGCACTTGCGGGCATTCCTCTCACCGGTGGGTTCTTCGCCAAATATCTGCTTTTCCTTTCCCTAATAGAAGGCGGGCTATGGTGGCTCGCTGTGATTGCCATATTGAACAGTGCCATTTCTGTATTCTACTATTTCAGGGTGATACTGTACATGTTCGGAAAGGAACCCCAGGATGGTGAGACATTCAACCTGGAAAACTCATTCAAGATTCCGGTCTATGTTTCAGCTTTCCTCACGGTTGCAATCTCGCTGCTTGTGGTTTGGTTCCCAACAATGATAGGGTTCGCCCCGGGACTTTTCAGGTGATAATGGATGCCAATAATATCTGATCTGGAAATAATCAAGAGTGCAATAATCTACGGAGATATCGATGATGCGATGGAAATCATAAAAAGGAGGCAGATTTCCCTCTCATACTACTTGAAGAAGAATCCCAGGGAGAAGCACATTACATACTCGATCTTCCTGAAATCCCTTGAATCACTCCTCAAAGGCGAGATAAGCCTTGATGCATTCAGGGAAAAGGTTGGTTCCCTCCAGGGCCTTACAGAGTTAATGGATCTCTCAGGGGATACCAGCGAAATCCTGGACTCTCTCTGCTATCTTCTTGAGTACTCTCTCGACAGGTACAATGTCAGGTATCCGGAATTCGACGGAAAGAGGTGTGATGACAAATGAATAGGGATTTCGACCACTGCTTTTCCCACCTTGAAAACACAGAGGAATCAGCTGCGCATTGCATACACTGCCTGAAGAAGCAAGGTGAGCAGGTACTTTATGATGAACAGGAGAAGCGCCTAAAGCTTGGCAGGGAAGTCTATGACAAGCACTATTCCGGCGAGATGAAGACGATTAGCGGAATCCTCGGTATCAACTCACGGGAAGCTTACGAGAAAATGGACAAAAAATACAACCTTACCATGTACTGATATTTCATCAGCATGGTGACTATTATTTTACAATAAACCAGTTTACCGGCAATTCACGTTACATCCTTACAGGGTGAACTATCTTTCAAGCGAGGGATATGGCATTATTTATCATTAATTGGCAGAAAATAGGCATAAATCCAACCCCTCTCATACCTTTGTGAATTTAAGCGCGACCAGAGTTCCGGTAATTTCATGAGTCTTCATTGTTCCGGGGACATTGATGTTTTCAATATCCTTCTTTGTGAGGCCATGTCCATGCCCTGCTATCGAGCTCTTTTCAGTATCGGGCAGGAGATTCTCATAAATTATCATGGTTCCACTTGTCATATGCCTTTCTGCAAGGTATATGAGATCATCCTGGCCATTTTTCCAGTGATGGAAGGAGAGTGAACTGAAGATCACATCGAAATTTCCGCCGATTCCAGTATTAGAACTGTTCCCAAGTGAACTCTCCACCCTGGATGAAAGCATTAGCTTCCTGAATCTGATGTTAGCAATTTTCACCATTGTTGGAGATGGATCGACACAATGTACCCTTACGCCAGGGATCTTGGCCCCAATCATCGCAGCCGCAATTCCAGGGCCGCTTCCTATTTCCAGCACTGTTGAAGGCTTCAGGGAAGCTATATCTTCGGAAATCTTGTCGTAGACCACTCTGTGGCGTCTGGATCTGGCTGCAAAAAAGGAATAGATCCTTGCAAATACTGGACCGAACTCAGCCTTTTCCCCACGTGGGTTCCCATGGTTTTCCAAGGATTACAGCACCTCTAATTTTCCTATACCTGATTATGGTTGCTACAATAATGAATCTTCTTGAGGTAAAAGAAGACAGATTAGATGTGAACTTCGCCAGGAAACCATTTGTGGTCCTGAAAATCGCCTTCATTGAATACAGCCATAGCCAGAAGAATTTCAACCAAATGATTGTCCAATTCGGCAAATCGAAGTGATAATTTTTCCGGGTGAATGGCAGAATGAACTCTTAAGAAAAGGAATTACTGAAAAGCTTGGAATCAACTGCATCACGTGTTGTATTAGGCAGAGGTTTCATGATATGTTGATAGAAATATTAAAAAAACTCCTCTGTTCATAGTGATGGAAGTTTGTTAAAGAACAATTAAATTTGGGCGCATTCCCGTTGTAGTTGAACCTAAATCCAGTCTAAAATCAATCTTGCAGCATTATACAATGCAGCCGCGGTGCTTCCAATGAATGATAGGAGGATAATGCCCCATCCTATGCCATTTGAAATCCATGAAAGAATAAATCTTAGAAATGCTGGCGCCGGCTCTGCAAGATGGGTAAAATTGAATGGAAATGTTGCAAGAAACCATATGGATGCAATCATAAGAAACACATTGGAAGCCAGCTCAATGGGGCGGGCCCTATCTCTCCTGCCAATAACTGCCCTGGCGCCGGATGCCATGATCGAAAATGCGAATGAGCCATAGAGTAGAAGAGAATCAGGCCAACCAAAATCTGCAGTCATAAATCCAGTGCTGGTTATCTGATGGAAGGCAAAGAATGCTGCGACAAGGGTAGCCAGTGTGATCCCGAATAACTCTCCTATGCGTTCCGGTATTGTCAGAACGTTCTTGGCCCGGGGAAAACTGGGTCTCTTGATTTCTTCCATGTCAATCTGGCCTCTTTTTCGTTCTTTACCAGAAAGCCAACATACCCTGGTTGTCCCCACCTTTACTGGGGTGGCCTGGAGACTCAAACAAGTGTACAAAGATACGACTGACCCAATCCATATGAACTCCGAACTGACACAGGTTTTGGCCTCTTCTGGTTCTTACGCCTTATAAAACTATAGGCCCGTCAACGGACTTATGGTTTGCTCCAAATCCATTAAGGAAACAAAGCAACGTTAATCCGTAAAGGAAAGCATGGCACTATTCCTATTTATTCAACCCTTTGCTCGTCCCGTCTATTTTTGTGTTTTGCGGCTTATGCGTTCAAAAACGAAAAAAATTTGAGGTTTGTACTGCAGTGGTGAAATTTTAATTACCTCATTGATCACTGAAAGGTTGCCAATTACTCGTACGCCGATGGTTTCCATAGAAGAAAGCGAAGGAGTCAACAAGATAGTCATTTCCAACGGAGTAAACAGTTGCCTGAACAATGATGGGCTCCGTGACCTGCTCATAGCCATTACCGATGCAAGTTCCAGTGGCGATTCTCCAATTCTGCTAACTTCAGACAGCAAGCGTGCCTTCTGCATGGGATACACTTCTGATTGTAAGCGCATAAGCGACAAGATGCACCTCAGAGAGGCTTATTCGCTGGGAACCACAATCGCAAAGACCATGCTGGCTTCAAAGCGGGCAATCATAAGTGCAATAGACGGTTATGCCCTTGGATTGGGTCTTGAACTGGCACTTTGTTCAGACATAGTAATAGCCACAGAACGTTCAAAATTTGGAATGCCTGAGGTTGCATTCGGCCTGCCATCCCTAACGGGGATCCTTCCTGAAGTGCCTGATAGATATTCGGGCCTGGCATACTCCCTCATAAAGAAGGGGAAGATTTTTGACGCCATGGAGGCTAAGGAGGCAGGAATAGTGAAGGAATTCGTTAGCAGTGAAAACTTCCAGCGACATGCCCTTGGACATGCTAGGAACGTTGAATCTAGGCTCTTCAGAATAATCAAAAACGGATACCAGGGTTCACAGAACCGCTATATCCTTGATGACCTGTTTTTCAAAATATACGATCCTACCTGCTTGACCATGATGCAACTAGAAAGGTTCAGAAACAGTATTTGAATCCTTGGCGCCAAACTTCCTTTCATACCTTCTGGTGAAGTATATGCCTGAGAAGTAAAGGCCAATCATTGGAAGCGCCATCAGCACCTCAGTAAACCCTGTAACGCCGGGTGAAAAAATAAGGCCAAAAAAGAGCGAGCCGATTACCGCATACCTCCAGTTCTTTGCCCATGTCTCCGCCATTACGATTCCGGCCCTTGTAAGGCCATACATGAATACCGGGACCTCAAAGGAAAAACCGAAGCTTATGATGTAGATTATCAGGAAAGATATGAAACTCATGAGGCTCATGGTGGTCTGGGAACCAACCCCCACGTCAAAATTGTTGAATATCCTGAACAGCGTGGGTGCGATCCAGAGCAGCCCCATTAATGAGCCAGCAAGGAAAAGTAGGCTTGCCGGAACAAGTATCGTCCTGAGCAGGAGTTTTTCACTCTTTTTCAGCGCCGGGCCGAGGAACATGCTGATCTCATACACTATCACCGGCATGGACAGAATCAGGGAAATAAACATGGATACATAAGCGTCTGCAGTTAGGCCATCAGCAGGCTTCACTATGATGAGCTTTGTATCAGGCAGAAGAACCCATTTCTCTATTGCCTGGAGGAGTTGTGCTGATATATTGTGGTAGATGTCTGGATAAACGAAAGGAAATGTCCTTCCGAAAAAGGTTACGTCACGGATGCTGAAAAAAAGCAGGAATGCGAAAAAAAGCAGAAATACGGCTAGAATTCGCACTACCCTGTGCCGTAGCTCGTCAAGATTCCGAAATACTATCGGAATAATGTCGTCCTGGTTCATTTGCCACTGGTTTTCAGTACGTCCGATATTTCCTGGCTCAACTGCTCATCTGTCTTGTTTGCAGGGTCTATTCCCAGGTTCTTTGCAGCTTCAGCGTAATTAACCTTTGTGCGCTCAGAAGGTGCTTCCGGGGTTGAGTACATGGCTTTCTTGAGCTCTGTCTCAAGCTCAACCTGGCCCCTTTTGAACTCCCCAGTGGCTCTTCCCAGATTCCTTGCGAAATCAGGGATCTTTTTCGCACCACCGAATAAGACCAGTGCAACAACCAATATGATGATCCAGCCACCGATGTTGTCCCACATAAGCTATGTATATTGGCTATTTATTTAATCTTTTAGAGTATCTGCAGGCCATTGGAAAATGCGGCATCTGCAAATCTCACTAATATCTTAGGGTTATCTGATCATGCCTCCATAATAGACAAGGCGATAAACTTCACTTTCATTTAGCAGGATCAATTCTTCTCCGGTGAATTTTTCAATAGAGCCTTCATAATTGTTCTCGTAAGTAAATTCTCCTTCCCTGAAAATCCTTGGGCCTCTGGCTGGAAAATCCAGAGATAGGCTCCGGAGAGCCCTCTTCAAAAAGGAATATATTTCCCTAGAATCCAATGGCGATGTGGTTCCTCCGCTGTACACCATTGTCCAGATGGGTGTTTGCCCTTCGTACACGACCTCTATGCCGGAGAACTGTTCAGAACCGAAATAGATGTCCCTGTAGAGATATCTGCCCTTTGAATACTGAAGTTGCCTTGAAGATTCCAGAGATGGCTCAGAAACAGTTTCAGGTGATTCAGAGGCGTACGTCTTCTTCTTTGCTTCAATAAGAAACTCCACGAATGGCCGTGAGATATGAGGCATTATGGTTCATAGGTACGGTGTAGTTTAAGATGACTGTACAAATTGGAAATTATGGCAGGTCTAGGTCCACGGTGTAGCCTATCTGCCTGAATTTCTCCCCTGCCCTGATAAGCCCTTCCTTTGTTTCAGGCTCTACTAAACTGAAGGAAAAGGACACCATCTTCTTAGTGCTGTTGAGAACAACAAAACCGATTGTCTTGTCAGTGGGAAGAACTTCGTCTGTCCTTGAAAAATTTTCAATGAATTCCGGCAATCCCTCCTCAACATACTCTGAGTTAAGGAGATCAGCCAGGGAATCCAGCGAGGGAAGAAGTTTGGAGAGTTCAACACAAATTACCGAGGGGTGGATTGACCCCACGGAAAGATTGTACATTGCGCAGTTAGTCAAGGCAATCAGGCTTTGACTCTCTTGAGGTACCATCTCTCTGCGCCAGCTTCCTTTTCCCTCTCAAGCGCTCCCTTGAAGGTATTCGGCGCTGATGCAATTCCCTCAGTTCCCGGTTCCCAGTTTGCGGGTGTTGCGAGCTTCTTGTCCCAGTTAAACTGGAATGCTTTGATGACCCTGATGATTTCCCTCATGTTCCTTCCAACTTCTGCAGGATAGTATACCATCCATCTGATTGTCTGGTTTGGGTCTATAAGGAAGACGCCCCTTACAGTCGTGCCCACTTTCTCATCCATGAGGTTATACTCTCTGGCTACTTCCTTTTCCAGGTCAGCGAGCACGGGGAACGGAACCTCAACACCATACTTTTCCTTGATATCCTTGAGCCATGCAATATGGCTGTATATGCTGTCTACGCTGAGGCCGATGAGCTCTACGCCCAGTTTCTTGAATTCATCGAAGTTTTCTGTAAAGGCCATAAACTCAGTAGTGCACACTGGAGTAAAGTCCGCAGGGTGCGAGAATAGCAGAACCCACTTTCCCTTGTAGTCGGAAAATGTTATGGGTCCCTGTGTCGAGTTTATGGTAAAGTCCGGCGCTTTTTGTCCTAGATGTACTGGCATTTTTTATTTCACCTTATTACACGATCTGGAATTCCTATATTAACAGTGAAGATAGGTGCAAAAATGGCTTTATTCTATATTATTCTTACATAGGTATTCAGCGAAATAGGTAATCACCATGTCAGCGCCTGCCCTGAAGATGGAGGTGATACTTTCCTCTATTGCTCCGGGCGCAAGGTAGCCGTTGTCCACAGCCATCCTGATCATGGTGTATTCTCCGCTGACACTGTATGCTGCAATGGGGGCATCGAAAGATTCCCTTGCCCTGCTAATGATGTCAAGATAGGGCAAAGCCGGTTTCACCATTATGATGTCTGCGCCCTCATTGAGATCCTGTTCAATTTCCATCATCGCTTCCCTAGAATTCCTTGGGTCCATCTGGTAGGACCTCCTGTCTCCAAAAGAGGGAGTAGAATCGGCTGCATTCCTGAACGGCCCGTACATTGTTGAAGCGTACTTTGCGCTGTAAGCCATAATTGGGACATTGTGGTAGCCGGAACGGTCTAAGGATTGCCTTATAAAACCAACCTGCCCATCCATCATGCCGCTGGGGGCGACAATGTTCACGCCAGCCTTGGCGTAGGACAATGCAATTTTCCCATAACTTTCGAGCGTCGAATCATTGTCGACCTCTTCGCCGTGCAGGATGCCGCAATGCCCATGGGAAGTATACTCGCACATGCAAAGGTCAGCGATGACAACCTGCCTGGTGGTTTTCCTTGCAACCCTTATGGATTCCTGGACTACTCCATCCTCCTGGTAGGCAGAGCTCCCCCTGTCATCCTTCTCCCTCGGTATCCCGAAGAGCAGGACGCTCCTGACGCCTGCCTCATCCAGGTCACCTATGTAATCAGGGAGGCTCTCAAGTGTCTGTCGGGAGATGCCTGGCATGGAAGGTACAGGAACCGGTGATTTTGCGGTTTCGTCAATGAAAATCGGCATAATGAGCTTTCTGGGGTCAAGAATCGTTTCAGAGACTAGGTCCCTGATTTTATCATTATTGCGCAGGCGCCTTGGGCGTGAAACAGGAAACATAAAGCATAAATTGCCTTCTGCAATTAAACTTATTGAGAATAGGGTTCTGATAGCATGGTAAAGATTACTTCCCAGGGAACAATGGTACTCCCTTTTCAGAGGCTTCAGGAATTATTGAAGACGGTTGACACAGAAAGAAACAAGTTCCATATAGCAAGGGACACTGTGACAGACAATCTGGCAAACAAGGATCAGGAGACAACTCTAGGTTCCATTGATTTTGAGGTTTCCGGAAACAGGGTCACTGTAACATGCGATATCTCTGGAGGCAGCGTGAAAGGGGCATTCAAGCGCTCTTTTGATATTGTTTACGAAGTGCTGTCCGAACTTCTTGAAATTACAATGAAAGACAGGGACATAGAGAACGAGGACACGCTTATGGCAATAAGGGACATAACAATTGTAGATGTTTCAGAAGAGTGACATTACCAGATTTCGATGATCACACAATTTCATGCATTACAAGCGATGGCCAGCCATCGTTGGTGAATTCAGGGGTTGCAACATAGAAGACCTTAGGGGCCGAATTCACAACTGCATATCCGCTCACTTCCTTGAAATGCATTGTGAAATTTGAATAATGGCTGATTTTCTCATAGTACTCATCATCTGCAATGATGACGATGGCACCGGTTGGCCTTATGCTGTTTATTAAGTTCACAAGGTCTCCAAAGAAGTCAGGCCCGTACGTGAACATAAGAAAATCCGTTGAGAAGAAGTAGAGATCCGGCCGTGATGAAGCTGACATGAAGAAATCTATGACATCATTGGGAAAGTCCTCAACTATTCCCTTTCCTTCAAGGTTGATTACAAATGAGTTTGCTCTCTTTGACTTCTCAGCTGTGATGTAATGCTTCATGGTTTCTGAATCCATTGAGTTAACTAGGATCCTTGAGGTTTCATAACTGCTTGAGGTGGCATCAATGACTCCTCTTCCGTCAAGGATTGCATCCTTGATGAGGTTATTCTTCACAAGGTTCACAACATCATTGACAACATTGGAATTGCCCTTCCTGTGCAGCATGATGACTGACCCCAGGGGAACTGTGTTTGTCCCGGTCTTGGTGAGTTTCTGGAGATCATCTGACTCAAGGGGCACCTCAAACTGCTCCCTCTTGCCTTTCTTATCTATCTTTACTTTCTTTTCAGGATATATAATCTGCCTCTGGTCCAGAGAGAAGAATCTGCCTCCCTTAAGAGTATAGAGGAAAACAGGCGTAGAACCCAGTGAAACTCCCCTCAGCTTCTCCACAATTGTCCTCCTCACAAGGAAGTCTTCCTCAATGCTGTAATCCATTGAAACCACCCCGTCAGAAAAGTATTCTAGCTTCTGGTTTTCCTTCGCCTCAAGGATGCAAATAAGCCTAGCACCGGATTTCTCAACCAGATCCGCGTGGATCATTGAGAAAAGTAGCAGGTAATTTATGTCATACTTTTCGGAAAGGGCCTCTATTGAGTCGATCACAATTAGGGGTTCGCTCCCATAATTTGAATCCACGAATTCGTACAGGGCCCTTACTTCGGGCAGGAGATCTGTAATGTTGAGAATAAGGCCATTGTCTATTCCGCTGGAAACTTTTCCTTCCTCTATCATCCGTTCCAGTTTTTGGAGGGATTCTCTGCTCACATTGGCAATCTCCCCCTTCAGGGAGGTTGAGAGATTCCTTATTGAAACATCCTTCAGCCAGGGGTAGGTTTGCTGAAGAGACTCATCCGAGAATCGTGCAGAAAGATAGCAAACAGGAACCTTGTCCATGACAGATTCCATGTACTCAAGCGCAAATGTTGTTTTCCCTGCGCCAGGTTTGCCTTTAATAATGAGGGATCTTCCATAGGACTGATCAAAAAATTGATCCAGGAGACCTACCAATCCCTCTTTGTTCATACTTTCACTCCTCTAAGTCTGTCACTGCATCCCTGTTCCAGTCAAGGCAATACCTCGTGATCTGCCCGAACTGTATGTGGTCCATGGAGCCTTCGCCAAACACCAGCACAAGATAGGCATTCCTCTCAAGTGCTATGCTTTTAATCTGTTCGAAAGCCCTCGCCACATCATAGAATGAGTGGTATACGATGAGTAGATCGAACACATCTATAAATATAATGTGTGCTTTGTTTTCGCTTATCCTCTTTATTATTGAGTCGACAATAAACGTAAGGTTAACTGGCCTGTTTCTCTGGGCACCCATTGAATCGGTGACCCAGATGAAATTTTCATCATTGAGGATTTCAGGCATCTCCAGCTTAAGGTTGAAACGGGATACAACGAGGATTGAGTCTTTATTGATCCTGTTGGAAATGAGCATAGACATGAAAACTGGGGTAGATTCTGGTTTGGTAAAATATGTATTTCCAGGATATAGGCCATTTTTTGCAAGGTAAATTGACGTATCATTGATGATCTTGAGCTTGCTGATAATATGGCCCGAAAGAGCCTGCCGCAAGCGCTTTCTGGTTTCCTCGATATTATCCGGGTCAATGACCACCATTTCGGAGGTGTAACGGATTTTTTCATCAACATCTGGTTCTTTCCTGTACATCAATATGAGAAGGTAACCTCTGTGCTCCTCAAGGAACAGTTCCGCATCCTCCTTCTTCATGGGACCGTCAATATAGTAAATAAGGGAACTTGGCTTTGTTTTTTCAATAAGATCCTTAGAAATCTTATTCATGATCTTATATTCAATCCCTGTGGGAGCCATGATGTCCTTGAACAGTTTTTCCTGCTTACCGCTCCCATCGCAAACTAATATCATGCCTCATTAACTAAAGTTGATCTTTATTTAATTTTTACTATTGTAGAGGAAGTGCAATTTGCCGCAATTCATGCAAAATTGCCGAACTTTTGGCATTGGATCCTTAGTATGGGCAAAATGGTTCGCCATGAGCAGCCATTAAATTCATGCAATATGGGTTTTCCCAGCATAAATTCAGTTTGGACTTCCTATGTGAAGAAAATATACGATATATCCAATATAGGGAGGTGCCAGAAGCCAAGAAAATAAGAATAGTCTGGAATCCCGCCTAAGTAAGTGGCAGATTGAAGAATGATTCCTTTTAGGCAAGCTATTTGCCTTTGCTAAATTGTAGTCGCTATTGGCCCGTATTATCTTGACCCAACAAATTTAAGATTGTTTCAGCAATCCTTTATCCATGGTACGAAAGAAGATTTCGCTTATAGGCGCAGGAAATGTTGGCGCTTCTCTTGCCCAGTTCCTTGCACTGAAAGAACTCGGTGACATATACCTGTTTGATGTTGTGGACGGTGTGCCTGAGGGAAAGGCACTGGATATCTTTGAAGGAAACCCGCACTGGGGATCAGATGTTAAGGTGAAGGGATTCACCACCATCGATCCTTCAGCATACAAGCATATGGAAGGATCAGATGTCATTGTTATCACTGCAGGCCTTGCCAGAAAGCCAGGAATGTCCAGGGATGACCTCCTGAACAAGAATGTGGAAATCATGACTTCCATTGCAAAGAATGTGAAGAAATACTCTCCAGATTCAAAGGTGGTTATTGTTTCAAACCCTGCCGATGTAATGGCATATGCTTTCCAGAAAGCATCAGGAGTCAAGCCAGAAAACATAATGGGCCTCGGTGGCTCACTGGACAGCGCGAGGTTCAGGACATTCCTCGCAGAGGAGCTTTCAGTGTCAGTTGAAGACGTTAATGCATTTGTCATCGGTGGCCATGGAGATGACATGGTTCCATTCATCAGGTATTCCAACGTTGCCGGAATACCAATAACCTCACTCCTCTCAAAGGAGAAGATCGACGAGATCGTCAAAAGGACAAGGTTCGGCGGCGGAGAAATTGTGAATTACCTTAAGACCGGGAGTGCTTACTATGCACCAGGTGTTTCCATCACAGCCATGGTTGAGTCAATCATAAAGGACAAGAAGAGAGTCATACCATGCGCAGCTTACCTCACCGGAAGCCATGCAAAGCACTACGGCGCAGACGGAATATTCATTGGCCTTCCAATAAAGATTGGGGAGAAGGGTGTTGAGCAGATTTACGACATGGACTTCATCGCAGACGAAAAGGCACTCTGGGAGAAGACAGTAGAGTCGGTCAAAGCCAGCTGCAAGAAAGTTGACGAGTTCCTGAAGACATCGAACTAATTTCTTTTTTTAAGGTATTCCTGGTAAAATCCAGGATATTTCTTATATTTCACAGGGTCCATAAGCCCAGCTTCCATGAATCCTTGCAGCCTCAAAATGCATGAATCACATTCGCCGCATGCCTCATTTTCCCCTTCGTAACATGAAGTTGTCATTTCGTAAGGTACCCTGAGTTCTGTGCCTTTCCTGATTATTTCTGATTTTTTCAGGAATTGCAGTGGAACATGAATTCTGAACCCCTTTTCCAGGCCAGATTTTGTTCCGAGGTTAAGGGCTTGTTCAAAAGCATTGTAGAACTCTGGCCTGCAATCCGGGTATCCTGAGTAGTCAATGGCATTTGCGCCAATGAAAATGTGCCCTGCCCCTATGCTTTCCGCATAAGAAGCTGCGATTGACAGGAATATTATGTTCCTGGAGGGCACATATGTGTTGGGTATTTCTTCACTTATATCCCGGACATCTCTCTTCTGCACATCGCCATGGCCGGTGAGAGAGCTCTTTGCAATGTGCCTGAGGTCTATTTCTGAGACCACCCTGTCCACGCCATAATGTTCTGCAATTCTTTCAGAGGCAAGCAGCTCCCTCTCGTGCCTTTGCCCGTAACTGAAGCTGATTGCATGGCATTCATACCCTCTGGATATTGCAATCGCAAGAACAGTTGCAGAATCCAGCCCTCCTGAAAGCAGACAGACAGCTTTATCATTCTGCATTGAAAGGCAGCTCCTGGCAAGTGCACTGCCCAGGCCCTTCAAAAACGCAGATCCTTATTCTACTCAGATTCTTGTACTGTTTCAGTTTATTCCTCATTTCCTGTGCAAGGTAATCCGCAATCATCTCGCTGGAGGTGATTGGCCTTTCAAGCATGAAAACATCACTGACAGGGAACCTGAACTGTTTTTCCCCGTATGATACGAAGCACTCCTTGGTATTGCACGTAACCTTAGAGAGGTTGGAACTCTCAGGGAGCAGGGTTTTGTGGTCAAATGTGTCAACAAGCCCTCTGAGGGCACCCTTCACAATCCCATAATCGATGAGGATGCCTTCCTTGGGTTCACCCTCAAGCTCAAGGTCAACTGAGTAGTCATGGCCGTGCAACCTTGAGCATTTTTCTATGGACGGAATGAAATGTGCAGCTGAAAAGTTAATCCTGTTCTGGGTGCCTTCTACTCTGAGCATCATCTGTTTCTTGAATCGATTCAAATATTAAATACTCTCATAATTTGTATCGAATAAAAGCAAAAATACCACGACCAATCCTTGCCTCCTACAAGACCCGTTTTTGACCCAAAAAGGCTCAAAATAAATACTACCTAAGAATTATGGACTAACATCTGGGCGGGTGGCCTAGTCAGGATATGGCAGCAGCCTCCTAAGCTGCAGGTCGGGGGTCCGAATCCCTCCCCGCCC
>JAJZKX010000087.1 GCA_021850745.1 Thermoplasmata archaeon | reverse complement strand
ACGGGGGGGAGCAGCCTGGGCAGAAAGGACGAGGTTCCAGAAGCCATGGAGATAGCAGGGGCCATTGAAGTATTTGGAGGAATGAGAACCAAACCGGGCAGGACCACTTCACTCTATTCGCTTGATGGAAAGCCAGTTCTGTCGCTTTCGGGATTCCCGTCCACATCAATCCTCATGGCTGACCTGATGGTTGAAATGCTGCTTGAGGCCATAACTGGGGTTTCAGGCTACAGGATTCGGCAACGACTTCCCATTTCTTCCGACATCACCACAGGGTCAGGCTATACAAGGCTGATTCCCGGAACCCTGGTGGAGATGAATGGCCGGACCATGGTTGCGCCTGCAGCTGGCAACAGAGGAATGCGTCTTGGCTCACTCCTCAATTCATCCGGCATAATTATCGTTCCGGAATGGGTGGAAGGATACCATTCAGGAGATTTGGTGGAATTCAGGTTGTGGTGAACAGAATGAGAAGTGTATACAGGAATCTGGTAACATTTCAGAAGGCAGTGGAACTTGTCAGGGCCAATATGCAACCTATCATGGAGACGCAGAGCATTTCCATAGATGAGGCAGCTGGCAGGATAGTCTCAGAAGATATTTTCTCCCCAATGAATACACCTCCATTTAACAGGGCCACCATGGATGGTTATGCAGTGAGATCTGCGGATATTGCAGGCTGCAGTTCAGACAACCCGGCGACACTGAAAATATCTGGAGAATCATTCATAGGGAACGAGCCGCCAGCCCTTGAGGAGGAAAAGACATGTATCAGGATTTCCACGGGGTCCATTGTTCCGCCCGGAGCTGATTCCGTCGTTCCTGTGGAGGCAACGTCGGAGGCAGGCGTATTCGTCAGCGTTAAGAATGCAACAATCCGCGGTGAGAACATTGCAGAAGCGGGAAGCGATATGGCAGAAGGTTCTATGGTGCTGTGGAAAGGTCGGGAGATTCAGCCCCATGATGTTGCCGTACTTGCATCAATGGGAATCAGCAATGTCAGCGTTTACAGGCGCCTGAAGATTGCAGTTATTTCTACAGGAAATGAACTCATCAAACCTGGAGAGGATTATTCACCTGGCAAAATATACGAGGCAAATTCCCACATGATTATGTCGGATCTCTCCAAATTGAATTTCATAGAGGCACGATTCCTTGGGCTTTTCCCTGACAGGATTGATCAGATTGAAAATGCAATGTCAACAGGTCTGGAGGATTCTGATATCGTAATACTGTCAGGTGGAAGTTCAGCTGGTGAATCCGACCTGGTGTATGTTGCTGCAGAAAAACTGACTCCAGGAATAATCTTCCACGGTGTGCTTACCAAGCCCGGTCTTCCAACCGTATTTGCAAGATCAGGAGACAAAATAATTATTGGATTGCCTGGATTTCCAGTATCTGCTGCAATGATTCTCAGAACAATTTTCATTCCCGGAATTGCCACAATGGCAGGAATGTCCTATGAGAGCATGGGCATACACGGCGTTCTGGGCAGGAGGATTAACCTTGAGATAGGAAAACAGAATCTCATACCGTCACGAATCCTTCACGGGAACCCGGCAAGAATCTACCCTGTACAGGGACTCTCAGGTTCCATAAGCAGATTCACCGGAACCTCCGGTTACATCTCGATTCCTGGAACAACAAAGTATATGGATGCTGGGGACCCTGTGGATTTTCATCCATGGAACCAGTCATGCTTGCTTCCTGTTGCCAGGATATCCGGAACCATTGAAAGGAGAAATGCCAAGCTTCTTCGGGAAATACTCCCCAATGTGGGGTTATCTTATTCCTCGCCTGATGAGGCAGTGGACATGATTCTTAACTCAGATGTGGATGCCATAGTGCTTAAGGCAGCTGTGCACCCACATACTGCCGATGCAGTTGCGGAACTCCCCGGGGATTTGACGGAAAGCGTGAGGATATACGAACTGGGAAGAAGATGTATTACGGCTAGTGGCACACCCCCCATCGCCAGCACGGATGACCTGGAAGGATATGTGGAAAAATGCAGCAGTATTTTTGGCCCTCCACTGAAATACCTGGAGAATATCATTGGAAAGAACGCAATGGAAAAGAGAGTTGTTTCGGCACTCAGGAAAAATGTGCCAGTTTATGGCCAGAATCGTACTGGCGGATACCAGCTTATACTTGCAGAGGATGATCAGGAGTCCGCAGGCGGGATTCCCATTATAACATACGCCGACCTTCTTCTGGTGCGTACCGGTGCAGCGAACATCGTCAGTGAAGCGGATGCATTGATTCATCCAGGCGATTCCAGGAGGCGCTGATCTCGTTACTGATGCTGATCTCAGGGCCAAGTGGCTCCGGAAAGACATCGCTTGCTGAACAGATCATTGGTGCTCTGTCACGCCGTGGCATCCGGGTTTCATTTATCAAGGATATTCCCCATGATGACGCAGAGTTTGATACCCGGGGAAAGGACACGTACCGGGCTGTTACTGAGGGTGCAGTCATATCCATGGGCCGATCCCCATCGAAATCGTTCATCAGCATTGGCGGATATGTGTATCTCAAGGGACTTTTGAAGCTTGCCGGGAACTATTCCAGCGTATGCATTGTGGAAGGATTCACCGGCGAAGCATCTGCAGTGAAATTTGATATTCGCTTAGGTTTGCAAGGGAAACAGGTTGGCCAGGAATCATCTGCCGTTTATGCCAGGGTGGAAGTTGGCAACGAGGTATACGATTTCAGCCTTATGAATGAAAGCACAGATATTGTCAATTTCATTGTGTCATTTGTGGAGGAACAGGGGAATAGCGGAGAATCAGCATAACCTGAGTTGCGTTGGCATATGGATAAAAAGTAGAACAAATTCACGGGTTTCCCCAGGTCTGAATTATGAAAGGTAGCCCCTGCATAATTATGTACAGGAACTGGTTGAAGCAGCGTTTCTCATATTATGTTACGGGGCCGGACAGGCCCCTTATGGGTTGTTGCAGGTAACAAATAATGTCCTCTCATCACAGGACCTTTGCGGTCTTTATTGCGACCTGTGACAGCGGACGATCATTCCTGTCCCTCTTCACATTGCTTATGGAATCAACAACATCCATGCCTTCCGTAACCCTGCCAAAAACAGGGTGCTTGCCGTCCAGATAATGGTTGTCAACCACATTTATGAAGAACTGGCTGCCACCGGTGTTCGGTCCTGCATTTGCCATTGATAACGTGCCTCTTGAGTTGCTGTATTTCTTGTTGAACTCGTCCTTTATGGTATATCCGGGACCACCCATTCCAGTGCCCGTCGGGTCCCCACCCTGAATCATGAAACCTGGTATAACACGGTGAAAAATAACACCATTGTAAAAACCCTTTTCTACAAGTTTCCTGAAGTTCCCGGCAGTAACCGGCATATCATCAAAGAGTTCTATCTTCACGTTTCCCATGGTTGTTTCCAGTAAAACAGATGTCATAGCAGTCCTGTAGTTCATGATCACTAATTTATGTTTTCGCGGCAATGGGATATCCATCATAGGTAAAACACAGGTATTTAAACGCGGATTTATTACAAGGATTTGAAGCACACCTCACGGAATGTGGAGAAAGAGAATGGCGCAGAATGTCAGGGTTGAAAGTTGTATGATACTTCACGACGGCATGCAGACCTGCATAGATCCATCGATACCATTACTCTCTGTTCTTGGCAAAAAGTATACCATGCTGATTCTTGGGGTCCTGGGGAACGTGGATCACGGCAGCAATTTCAATGAGATACGAAGGGAGATACCAGGCTCAAGCACCACCATGATATCCAAACGCCTGACGGACCTCCTTGATCTTGGCTTGATCACAAGATATGAATCTGACGGACGAATCTTATATTCACTTACGGACATGGGCATGAAGGTCAGGGGCGACCTCATACCACTTTTCATGTACATGGAAGAACACCCGCATTAACTGCAGGTTTACTGTTATGGCAGGAAAAACAAATTATGCATATTCAGCATGTTCCTGAGAAAAGGTTCTGAAACCTGGCAGTGTTTCAGTTTATCCCCAGCGGTGATATTTGAATGGCAGACAATCCTGATTCCTACGGAAAAGAGCAGTTTTCATCAGATGTGAGTCCAAATGAGGTCAAGGTGCTCAATTTCCTATCTCAACGGAAAGAAATATCGGAGGCTGAAATTTCCATTGAGGGTCTGGGGCAGAGAGAAATATCCAGTGCAATTTCCTGGCTGGAATCCAAGAAACTCATTGACGTATCAAGGGAAGACCACACAGAATACAGCCTTACGGATGAGGGAGAAAAATTTCTCCGCCAGGGACTTCCAGAAGAAAAAGCTCTGCAGATCATCAAGAATGGGCATGCCAGTGTAAGGGATGTTCTTCAAACCCTGGGACCAAGTGAAGGGAAAATTGCACTTGCACAGCTTGCCAAACTTGGCATCAAACCTTCCGGCGGCCTCCTCCCTGCACCTGAGAGTTCCATGTTCTCTTACCTTGAAAATCGGAGACAGTTTCTGGAGAAAATAAGAAAAGGTGAAGAGCCCATTGACCAGGAAATTCTGGAACACTTCAGGAAAAGAGAGAACGTAATAAAGGAAAGAAAGAGGACAATTCGCGTGGTGCGGATAAACCCAGCGGGAATAAGGGTCCTTGAGTCCAATTCCGGCAACCAGGGGAGCATTGGCGCACTTACTCCCGACATAATACAGTCTGGATCATGGAAATCTATGCCGTTCCAGAGATATGACATGAACTCAAGGGTTGAACGGATTCTTGGTGCGGGTATACATCCCATATCATACCTCAGCAGGATGGTAAGAGAAATATTTCTTGATCTGGGATTCACTGAGATGTCAGGGCATTACATCGAACACGCCGCCTGGAACATGGATGCCCTCTTCATACCACAGGATCATCCCGCAAGGGATATGCAGGATACATTCTACATAGATTCAAGCACTGATCTGGAAATGGAACATCCTGAGGTTCTGGAAATATTCAGGAAGGTTCATGAGAAAGGCATAAGGGGGTACACCGGATGGGGCTACAGGTGGTCCAGCGAAAAGGCCGCTGAACTGCTTCTCAGAACTCACACGACTGTGAGCACCATCCGTTACCTCTATGAACACAAGCAGGCGCCCCAGGCGGTTTTCTCTGTTGAAAAGGTTTTCCGCCATGAGAGCGTTGACTGGAAACACCTGGCTGAGCTTCACCAGATAGAAGGCGCATATTATGGAAAGGATGCCAGCCTTGCCTCGCTGAAATGGCTGATGAAAGAATTCTACAGGCGGCTTGGTTTCACACAGCTTAGGTTTATTCCCTCTTATTACCCATACACTGAGCCAAGCATGGATGTGATGGTAACCATCAATGGAAAGGAGATGGAACTTGGAGGCTCAGGGGTATTCAGGCCTGAAGTTACACAGCCACTTGGCCTGAAACATCCTGTCATTGCATGGGGGCTGGGTCTTGAAAGGCTTGCCATGATCTATTTCGGACTGGACGACATAAGGGATATCTATCAGAGCGACCTGGACTGGCTGAGATCATACAGAGTGAAAATCTGATTATTGCTGTATTATCCACGGTCCGGACCGCTGATAACCAGCCTATCTGGTAGAAAATGTCAATCCTCCACGCTTCTCCTGACATGCAGTGCAAATGCCAGAAGATGTGATGTGGTCCGCGCAGACCGGTTCATGACAGGCCCTGCATATAAGTGCCGCAGGTTTCCCGCATATATGGCAGAGCCCAAGCATATTCACAAATTTGTATATATTTCACCCTCATATACATTGTCAATGCAGACCGTGGAGCTCGCAACTCGTGCAGACTGGCCAAAGATAAGTGAAATTTCGGGAAAATCCGGATACGAGGATTACATCAACAGGATTGGCCCATCATATCTGGATAGCGGACAGATCTTTGTCTGGAAAGATGAAACTGACATCAGGGGTTTCCTGAAGCTGGAGTACCTGCCGGATAATTCTGCATGGCTCAGCGGACTCCGGGTGGACCCCGACTTCCGTAGAATGTCAATCGGAAGCGAACTGACCAGTGCAGCAATTGAAGCCGCCAGGACCACCGGGAAAAAATATGTAAGAATGCTGATCCACGAAGGCAATGTGAAATCATCCGGACTTGCCTTGAAGCTTGGATTTACCGCCGTTTCCAGATTCGCATTTTTCGATGGAATACCGGCGGGTGAAAGTATGAATGGTGAAATGATCTCGTCAGGAGAGGAAATCCGGTACCTTAACCTGGGCTGGACTTTCATAAGGTACAGTTACGTGGATTCGGTTCCAGCCAGATACTTAAGATACGGGAAAGGCGGAATTGCTATAACTGTCGGCGGGCATGACTACCAGATCATTGTCCCGGATGACCATATATCTCTGTCTGGAGAAGGATTCACATGCATGGAAGTTCATGGCAGAATTCCCGACTATCTAGAGGGTCTGCTTGACAGGGATTTTGATTACGCTTCAGTGTTTCAGAAGGAAATTTAGCCATGTCCTGTTGATGCTGAACTTCATTCATCCTTTCCGGCGGACATTCCCAGGTAAAGCCTCAGATATGGCTCAAGAAATGACATCACCTTTGTTGTTGCCTTGCTTACATGTTCCTGAAGCGTGGATTTGGATATGCCCATGTGTGTGGCCAGTTCCTCCAGGTCAATCTTTCTTGGGATTGAGAAATATCCTGCAGATATTGCGTTCAACAGGTATTCCATCTGCTTTCCTGTCAGTGGGTTGAAGAGCTGCGACATTGATATTGTGTATATGTCCCTGAGCGATTCTGGATCGATCTGCTGTTTTCTTTCAATGCCCACGGTGCCCACTGCACTGAGATCATCAAAAAGTTGCCTGAAATTTCCGGCCTCAAGCGAAACCACAGAAAGGTTTTCCTCACCATTCTCATATTGCACAGGCGCTTTCCACAGGCAGCTGTCGAATTCGGCCATCCTTATGGTGGAATTCTGGCGGGTGCACCTGCAAGCAACCATGACAGAAATCCTGTTCACCTTCCTTGACTGGAATATTATCCTGCTCTTAAGTGAAGAAACAAGCTCAGGCAGTGCTTCAGCAATCCTGTCAAGTGTGGAATCACCTGCATAAAATTCAAGATAATCCACAGCCGAATTGCACCAGCGCAGCATGGTGGCATCAGGAAATCTTTTTGAGACCCTGCAGAAAGGCAGATCATTCACCAGCTTAAGATCAATTTCCTCCATGACCGGTCCAGACCGGTTATAAATATATATTTTGCCCTGTCATCATAAATTGGTGACAAAAGATGGTTAATCTTATTGTTGAACACAGATGGAAAGAAAAGAACCAGGAAGCAGCCTTCAAGGTGGTAGGAAGCATAGTTGA
>JAJZKX010000086.1 GCA_021850745.1 Thermoplasmata archaeon | reverse complement strand
TGCCAATGTCAACATGACAATGGCAGCCTCGGCATTCACGGGAATGAGTGGATCTTCACCGTTCCTGCATTCTGCAGACCTACAGCCTCCGACCAGCTTGACGATGGAATTCCTCCAAACTGCGCACCTCCTGATTTAAGCAGAAGATACGATGTTGTGAATGAGGTCAGATACAGGATTGTTACTACGCTGATAGAGGGCTTGGGGAACCATGGTCCAGGCGGATTATAGTTCGGGTTTGCCTGAAGCACAACCTCAGTCCCCGGTACCGCGTATGCTAGCTCATACGGTCCGTCCGCGAATATGTTGTTTATGAAGTAGTTATCGTAGCCTGCCGTGCTTGATTCTGCCTGGTATGCTGCGAATCCCGCAGGTGTCCATGTTATTCCTCCGCCATGGGCGGTTATCCAGGTCGGATCCATGATGTACGCTCCGCTTGCTGCGAAGATTTCGTAGACAAATGCTGTAGCCTCAGGTGACTGGAAGTAGAATGTCACTGTGTTGGTTGCATTGTTCCAGGTTATGTTCGTCGTCAGGTTGTAGAAGGAGTTTGCATCCGTGAATGTGAAGGCCGCATAGTTGGGCAGCAATGCCTGGGCCTGTATCCAACCAGGAGTACCGGGCTGTCCGTTCACGAAGAGCATGTCCCTAATAACTCCGAAGGCGACATCATATGCGGTCACGGGTGTACCGTCCTGCCAGGTTGCGTTGCTCCTTATGGTGAAGTTGTAGACCTGGTAAGGCTGGTAAGTGTATGTGACTGCAGGGCCGTTGGCCAATCCAGTAGAACCCATGCTGGGAACTGTCCTGGAATAGCTATGCCCGTTGACTCCACCGTTTGCAACTGTCGGAAGCTGTGATGCCAGCATTGGAACAAAGCTGGAAGAGCTTGATCCGTTGTATGAATCAAGGTACAGGTAGGTGTTGTCAAGGATTTCATTGCTCACTGTATCATATGCAATCTGACCGTCAAATGTCTTGTATCCTGCGGACACGACCTCTGCGTTCGTCAGTGTGCTGGTTACAGTGGGCGCGGTGTATATGTTCGCATTGGAAAACACGGGTATATCAGTATAGACCGTGGATGTATATGTTGGCCCCATCAACTGGCCGTTTGGCCCAATGATGCTTGTGTACGTGGTCAGAGCGATAACGTAAAATCCGCTGGAGAGATCAGTGAGGTTCAACAGTGCTGAGGATGGTGCAAGCACATATGCTCCCTGCGATGCATTGAACATGTACGGAAGCGTCTCGGTCATTATTGTGTTGGAATAGAACATGACAGAGACTGTCTGACTGTACACCGTGTAGGATGGGTTGGCAGGGGTCTGAGCATATCCAAGACCAAGAACAACATTTGCTCCCGGGTTGAATATGTTGGAATAGTTGTTAATTTCCATTGGGGATGACAGGTTTCCTATAACCTGAGCAACTCCCAGTGATTCATCCTGACTGTATGATGTTGCAGTGGCTGTGATCTTCACCAAACTGTTTGAGTTGGTGTAAGTCGCACCGTTACCATAGTTAATTGAATAGACCATATAGTATGATCCTTCATTCTGATACACGTGCGTAGCCGATATCGCGTTGCTCCCAGAGTAGCTGTTCGTTACTACAGATCCGTCCCCGAAAAAGAATGACGCGGTCTTATAGCTGTGAGGCGCCGTCAGTGTTACTGTTACTGGACTGCCCACGCTTACTGGTGCTGTTGGCACCGATACAACGCTTGCAGCTGTGCTTGTGTTAGGCGCTTTTACAAAATTCGCTGCCCCAAAGGCAGCCACTATTACCACCAGCATCAGGACGATGGCAAACCATTTTGCGTTGGACCCTGTCTTTCGACGGGGCGTAGGTGGTTCGCCAGTCATCGGTGATCCCGTGGTAGGCTCATTATTGCTTTCCATTTTAATCCTCCGAAATTTGATCTTAATCAAAATCCAAGTATTTAATATTTTTTTAAAATTGCTGGTCGCGAATATATCTCCGCGTGATGTTGGCTCAATATCCGCAAAGTATTTACTAATATATATGAAAAAATTAGGGATGGGTGCCGGGAGAGATGCCAGAGTCGATATCGACTTCAGACAAGCTCTTCCAGATCCTCGTCCTTGACACTGTATATTGGATGCGTTACAAGCGGTCCCTCGACCTCTACCGGATCCATTTCCTCGTATCTCTTGGACTCAATCTCAAAGAATATCCCTATGGGTATCTTATCGCCCCATTCCTCAGAAATCCTGTATGCTGCAGAGAAATCTTTCAGATCCTTTGCTTCGTACTTGTAAACGCGCTTCCTGAAATAGTCATAGGTGTTCAGCTTGTTGAAAGTGACGCATGGACTCATCACATCTATGAATGAGAAGCCCTTGTGCTGTATTCCTCTCTTGATGATCTCCGTCAGGTGTTTGGGATCCCCTGAGAATGCACGCGCAACGAACGTTGCTCCCGCCGCAAGCCCGAATGTCAGCGGGTTGACAGGCTTCTCTATGTTTCCGTCAGGAGTTGACTTTGACACAAATCCAATCTCGGATGTGGGTGATGCCTGGCCAGTTGTGAGACCGAATATCTGATTGTCTGAAACTATGTATGTTATATCCACATTCCTCTTGGCGGTGTGGAAAAAGTGCTGTGTACCTTCGAAGAAGCCGTCGCCGTCGCCACCATATCCTATTACGGTGAGATCTGAATTTGCCCACTTGACACCTGAGGCAACCGGAAGAACTCTCCCGTGGAGCCCATGGAAACCGTATGCCCTTATGAATTCAGGCAGATTGCTTGAACAGCCGATGCCTGAAACAATAACTGTGTTCTTCGGCTCGATCTGAAGCTCAGTCAGGGCTCCCTTGATTGCAGTCAGCTGGGAAAAATTCCCGCATGCAGGACACCAGTCCGGCTTTACCTTTCCGTTAAAATCATTTACAGTTATCATCTTTTTCACCTCTTTATTGCATTCTCAATGCTTGTTGCAAGTTCGCCCGGGAAGAATGACTCCCCGTCGTATTTTGTAATCAGTTCGGTCTGGCAGAGGAACCTCGATTTCAGCAGGCTGTTGTACTGACCACTGTAGTTGTTCTCCACAACGATTATCTTCTTTCTTGACTTTATGATTTTTCCTATGTCAGGGTTCATCGGAAAGACCCTGTTTATCTCAACTGCGCCGACCTTTATGTTCTTCTTTCTCAGCAGATCGATCGCCTCCTCCACAACTCCCTGGGTCGATCCCCACTGGAACACCAGGTATTCGGCGTCGTCTGCCCTGTATGTCTCAGTTGGAGGCATTTCCTTGATGTATGTCTGCATCTTCCTCATCCTCTTCTCCATCATCTTAATCCTGTCCCTGGGATCTGTCACCGCGTCGCTCACTACATCACCGTATTCGTTGTGCTCGTCCGAGTCCTCATTGTGCATGAGACCTTCCTGACCGGGCACTGCACGCGGGGAAATTCCAGTGTCTGTGATGAGATAACGTTTGTAATTTGCCTGGCCGTCCTTGGGCCTCTCTCCCCTGTCTATTCTGAAGTCGAAGTTCAGGTTCTCCACAGTCTCGCTGTGTTCGGCAAGATACAGATCGACCATCACGAATACCGGTGTCTGGAAACGCTCTGCCACGTTGAGCGCCTCTGCTGTCAGCGTCGCAGCTTCCATTACGTTCCTTGGCGCAAAAATTATCTTCAGGAAATCTCCCTGTGATGCTCCCATCACCTGGTTCAGATCACCCTGCTCAGTCTTTGTTGGCAATCCTGTTGACGGTCCCGACCTCTGGGCCTCATATATGACCAGAGGGATCTCCAGCATTGCGGCCATACCGACGGCTTCCGTCATCAATGCAAATCCTCCTCCCGAGGACCCCGTCATTGCCCTGACGCCTGCATAGTTTCCACCTATGGCCATGTTGATTGCCGATATCTCGTCCTCGGAGACCTTCACGAAAAGATTGTACTTCCTGGCATGCGATGCAAGGTAATGCAGGCATGATGAAGCTGGCGTCATCGGATATGCCGTATACATCTTCAATCCGCCCTTCACTGCACCGAAGCCAACTGCCTCTCCTCCGCCTATAAGGTAAAGTTTCCTCTTTGAAAAATCCAGCTTTTTCCCATAGGGAGGATAGTGCGCCTTGAAATAATCATAACCCTCTTTCGCGGCCTGTACATTCTGATCTGCAACAGCTCCCTTGTTGCCGAATGTCTCCTTGATGACTCCTGCCATCACTTCGAAATCAATGCCGATTGATGCGGCGGCGGCAGAAAGTGCAACCGTATTCTTGAGCAACGGATTCTTCGAGTATTTTCCTGCAATGGTTGAGAGCGGCATTGGCCTGTAATCCACCTTCTGCTGTTTTTCATAGTTTGTTATTGATTCATCAAATATTGCTATTCCAGAAAGTGACGATGCACCGCCCTCGTTTATATTCGGGTTTGTGTGTCTTAATAGCCCGTCCTCATTCAGCGTAACAAGTATGTCAAGTCCGTCCCCCTGATTCCGCACCTTCTTTGGTGAGGCACGCACCTGATACCAGCTTTCCCCGCCACGGACAATATCCTGGTAATAGTTGTATGTGACGGCGTACAAGCCGCTCCTTGCAAAAGTTTTAGCCATTATAAGACCCGCCGACTGCACACCATCCCCGGCAGCACCGGCAACTCGGAATACTATTTCGTTGTCTGACATATTAAACATTTCCTTGAACTCGGATATTTCAAGATTCTATTAATATATTTGGACTTAGAAGAATTAACCTAATATTTATATTAGATGATTTTGAGTATTCCATTAGTGATATGATCTTTTATGCGAGAGAAATTTCATAAAGTGGAATGAAGCCACTGTGATCGGTTCTCTTTAATTAGACTCACTGTTTTTATAATTTACTGAGATTCATAAACATGGCAAGGACTGAAAGAGACGTAATAGGGGAAGTGAAGATTGAAGACGATGTCTACTACGGAATAAATACATACAGGGCCATAGAGAATTTCAGGATATCGGGACTCAGGGCTGATTCTGATCACATAGAGTCAATTGTGCAGATCAAGAGATCTGCTGCCATTGCCAATTTTCTTGGGAAAAAACTGGATGCGGAAAAAAAGGATCTCATAGTGAAGGCAAGCGACAGGATCATTTCAGGCGATCACCACTCTGATTTCATGATTGACGTTTACCAGGCCGGTGCCGGCACATCGTATAACATGAACGCAAACGAGGTTATTGCAAATGTGGCTCTGGAAATGGCCGGAAGGAAAAAGGGGAATTATGAGTTCATCCACCCCAACGATCATGTGAACATGAGCCAGTCCACGAACGATGTCTATCCAACCATGATAAGAATCACTTCCGTTAAGAAGATGCTGAAACTCCTTCCGGAGCTGAAAATGCTTCAGGATGCGTTCACGAAAAAGGCGGGGGAACTGGGAGACATAGTAAAACCTGGAAGAACGCATCTCCAGGATGCGGCTCCTGTAACTCTCGGGATAGAGATGAGTGCCTATGCCTATGCAATGCAGAGATGCTATGACGAGATAGATCATTCCGTCGAATATCTGCTTGACCTGAACATAGGCGGCACCGCTGTGGGAACCGGCATCAATACGGCGCCCGATTACCAGAAAAATGTCGTCGCTGAGATCTCCAGAATCACGGGAATAGCCTTCAGACCCAGCGGAAATCTGCCCGGCATCATGGAATTCCAGAGCGATTTCTCTAGAGCCATGAATTCGGTGGCAAATCTGGCCCTTGACCTCAACAAGATCGCAAACGATATACGCCTGCTTTATTCCGGACCCGGTGCTGGCATTCATGAGATCAGGATACCCGCTGTGCAGCAGGGTTCTTCCATAATGCCTGGAAAGATCAATCCCTCCATTGCGGAAGCGATGAACATGATATGCTATTCAGTCCTTGGTGCACAGACCGCTGTCAATTACTCGGTCCAGGCCGGACAGCTGGAATTGAACGTGATGATGCCTAACATCGATTTTGAACTCAACAGGGCCATTGACATAATGACCGCCGGAATGAGGATGTTCCGCACAAAACTCATTGAAGGGCTGGAGGGTGAGGAAAAGGTGTGCAGGGATCATCTGTCGAAGAGTTTTGGATCGGCTGCCCTGCTCAATCCATACCTTGGATATGACAATGTTGCAAAGATAGTCCAGGAAGCACTGCACACAGGCCATTCAATAAAGGAGCTTGCCCTAAAGACCGGAAAAATAAATGAAGAACAGTTTGACAAAATAATGGGAAGCGGGGTTCCGAAAAAAATCAGATAATGCCCGCTGTTTCTCCATACATTTTCTTTGAGAGCGTCTTCAGGTCTTCGCCTCTTGTTCCGAAAAAGACAGACAGCGACATGGCATCCCTGTAGAATTTCTCCACACCGAAGTCCTCAAGGTATCCGTAGCCTCCGTGTATCTGGAGTGAGAGCCTTGATGATTTCCTTGCAAGTTCTATGGCCATTATCTTGATCGATAGTGGATCCGAACTTGCCGAGTAGAGAAGATTCCTTGCCTCGTCTATCTGAGACTTCAGATCTGAGAGATTGAAAGCCACTGGCCCGTAATCCTTGAGCGGCCTGCCGAAGGTGGTTCTGACCCTTGAGTACTCCATCGCCTTGTCTATGGTGGCACCGGCCATGCCTATTGCAATTGCCGCGATATCCTTGGAGGCTGCCGCAATTACTTCATCAATCATGGCGTGAGCATTCTCTAGAATTTTCTCGGCATTTGATCCGTCAAATTCCAGTCCGGAATACCCCAGACCGCGGAATCCCAGCCTTGGCAGTGGATTCTGTCTGGGCTTTCCTTTCACTGCATACAGGGATCCATCAGACGGAACGAGGAAGTATTCAGAATCCGGCATAAGGCAGTACTTTACCGTGCCATAGGCCTTTCCTGACTTCATCTTGACAGAGTCCTCCTGCCCCGACAGGTAATCAAATATGCACGCGGTTCCTCTGCTGGTTCCGGAAGCTATCTCCCTGAGTGCATATCCATCGTGACTGTAGAGAGGGGAAAATATGGAATTTTCAAGGAATATGAGCATGGATACGGATGGGGATGACCTGGCAGTGCGTTCGAGCACAATACGGTATGAATCCTCGTCAAGTCCTGAACCTCCGTTTTCCGGGTTTATCCTTGCACCCAGGAATCCCTGGCCGGCCAGTTTTGCAACAAGATCCTGCGGAATGCCTGAATTCTCTATTTTGAGCGCTATGTCAGCTATGTTTCTCGTACAGAATTCATCTATGTTTTCCCTGAGCATCCTCATTTCTTCCTGTTCCATTTCAGTTCTCGCCCCCCTTCAGTATACTCCTTGCTATTATGAGCTTCTCGACCTCGCTTGTTCCCTCCCTGATCCCATGGAGAC
>JAJZKX010000085.1 GCA_021850745.1 Thermoplasmata archaeon | reverse complement strand
TCTCCTGCTTTCATGTGCTTTGCAAAAACCTGTCCTGCCCCATCCCTGCTGAATGCGATCCTGCCAATTCCGTTTGTCCTCGTCATGAAGATGGGCATCCCTGCAAGGGCTCTCTTGAACGCCCCCTTCAGGGGTTTTGTTTCAATACCCACCACGGGATCCTTCCAAAGCAGGATGTGGTGCTCAAAAAAGACCGGCATGCTGCTCAACTCTATGTGCAGGACAGGTACTAGCTGGCCCTCCACGTGATAGGTAACCCCTGCGTAGCTTTCATCATGTACTTCTGCCGACATAAGTTTAGGTACTTCCATGCAAAGTTCCTCCGTTTCCGGCCTATCAGGGGTTACATGAATTTTAAACTTTGTCAGGGGTATTTCTAAACTGGTCCTCCTGCGAAGCAATGGCACTTCACAGGTTAGCCTTCGTCATAGACATTGCTGCATTCCAGGCCGGGAAATGGAGACAGGAAACCTGCCGTCATATGATATACGACTTCAGGAGAAGGCCATTCCGTGAGGAAAGGATCGAGATATTCACGGACGGTAATGATGTTTACACATATGTTCTGAAAACCGTATTCCCAGGGTCAAAATCGATTTTGAACAGCCCGTCAGGACCGGGGACCTCCATGGGAAGTTCTTACGCAAGTAGAGGCGCAATATCTATGGAGAACCGGCCGAAGATGACATAGACACTGTGAATATGGAGAACTCAAACGGAATTACCGTGGCCACGGGATGATCTTGTCTATTCGGGATTGCGATGCAAGAAATTGTGTCTGTATCCGAAATCTTTTATCCCCTGCCGCGTGTTTACTGAAGAGTGATCTTACAGATGATCTGGGAACCTATTAAGGAGAAGCTGGACATGCAGGTTTTGCTTTCACTTTATATGGACAGGAGACAGGAAGAGCTATCCCGGGAGATGGCAATAGAAGTTCCCTGCCTTATGAGTATCTCGTACAATGGGGTATCAGTCACTTCGTATTATCCACGGAACCCTGAGAACGCAAGGTTCCAGGCGCTTCTCAACAACATGGGGGCGAAGAGGTCAGACGGCATGTATTCGCTCTCCACAGAGGAGTTCTCAAGGGGTTTTCGCGATTTCGTACAGCAACTCGTGAAGATAAAATCAGTCGTACTTGGAACGCACCATATCGCCGATGGAGTCACAAATCTCTCATTCAGGTTCCACAGTTCAGACAAGAAGGAAGTATCCAACCTGTTGATGGCTAGTGCCGAGACCCTGGATTACATAAAGATAAACTATTTCGGCCGCACCATTGGAGTCAAGCACCCTTATCATACCGGCCTGAGAGGATTCGAGATGCAGATACTTTCTCTAAATACGATTCCTCCGGTATCAGAGCTCAGCCAGCAGTCAAATCCCATGGGAAACGACTGGAGACGCGAAGTGAGGTACAGGAATACTGATGGTACCCTGGACTGCATATACTATCTGGACGGCAATCCTTCGAATACAGGCAGTTTCGACGTTATTGATGCAGGGGAGCACATCTACAGGTGCGTGACCGAGAATGACATGATGCTCTATATGTGGAATGCGGGTGAGACCAGGGGATTATACCACTCAAGGTCTTTCCAGAGCCTCTCGGGAGGAAGATTCGACATAGAACTGGTCTTCCCCAGTTCCCTGAATTATGACATGATCAGTACAGTCAATTCGGTAAAGAAGAGGTTTCCTGACTGGGAGATCAACGTGGAATCCCTCACCCCGCTCAACGGAGACACATTCAACCCCCAAGGCAGGAATTAGCCAGGATAAGAGTCAGTTCACCGGTTCCTTCACCTCTTCCACTTCACTTTCACGCTTTTTCCCAAAATAGAAGGAGGACCCCAGAAGATAGGCAAACAGTCCAAGAAGGAACGACAGGGTCACGGTAAGGATGAGGGGAAGCAGGTATCCGCCCGGAATCCCGGCGATCTCGGTGAAGAGAGCCGCCTGGGAGAAGCCGATCGACTGATCGCTGATCACTATCGCGAGAATCACTCCGATCGTACTGTATGCCCCAACCAGAAGGGACTCCCTGCGGTTTCCACCTGCAAAATATCCTATCACGACTGCAGAGACAGCTATAAGCATCCAGTCTGCAGACGCCGACAGGAGCAGCGCCACAGGGATCTGCAGGAACTGGATTATGCGCAGCACGGTTCTCATGGTGTCACCCCGCTCCTGTACAGGTACAGGAACTGTGCTGGAAGGGTGTTCAAGTTGTACGGGATAAGCAGGTAGTACACACCGTTGTTCCAGGGTGCAAAGTTGTTGTCATAGTATTGGCTCAGGGGATTCTCTGAAATCCCCCCGGGATATATCCCCATGCCAGCCAGAGGGTTACTCATGTTCACAGTCATTCTCCATGATGGACCGAAGTTTGAAACATTCCCGTAGGAGGCGTCAAGGGTGTTGGAATCTCCGGCAGATGGCAGCTCTGTCGTGTTCAATGCATTCACGCTGAAGAAGCTTGAAAGCTCCCTCTTGTGTACATTTCCCCAGTCCCATGCGGAAGAGAGTTTTCCATAGGTCCTGTTCATGTAGTCCCACGTTTCCCTGAAGGACTGCACCATCAGGGTGGACGCATTCCTCGCGGCACCGGTTACTGGGTTGTTGAACCATGCGGTGTCCGGGTGGTTCATTGTCCAGTTCATCAGGTCCTCGACCAGCGGCCCATGATATGTTGATTCAAGTTCAACATAGAAAGCGTGTGAATGAAGTCCCTCTGACTGGTTGATGCCATACTTCTGCATGTATGGGTTGAAAACATCCTGCAGGTACTGGTAAAGCCAGGAATAATAAAAGGAAGCTGCTGTCGAGTTGAGGGTGAAATTGCCGTTCCAGGTTGCAAGGTTTGCGTAGAGGCTTGACCCAGCAAGGCCAGCATTACGCAGTGATTTCAGCAGTGGAGGAACAAACACTCCGGTGCTGAAGTCATGCACGTTGAGCTGCAACTGCTGCATCCTGGTGAGATCGAAGTGACTTGAACTGTTTAGCACGGTGTATGATTCATCTGCCCTGAATCCAGATTCATAATCCCACCCAACATAGTAGGGATAATTGCTGGACACGGTGATCTGGTTGCTCGAGAATACAAACCCGTTTGACGGGTTGTAGAGGTATGGTAGATATTTCTGGGGGATGAAACCAACCCAGTTGTATTGACCCGTTCCTGGGAGAATTCCCCTCGGGTTGCCCTTCTCTATCACAGGATAGTTACCGAACGGGAAGATCCCTATGTTTCCAGATGAGTCAGCCACTGCCCAGTTCTGGATTGCCACCTTGAAGTGCTGAGTGAGATTCTGCCTGAACTGGTTTACGGTATGGACGCGGTCAATCATGAGGAAGAACTGTATTTCATCTGTGGGATAGAGCCCGGTCCAGTCCATTGCAATGCTAGCAGGGGAGGTATAGAGCACAACCCCGTTTGCTGCCCGTTCGACAGTCAGGCTCTCAGGATTTCCGCCAGAAACGGGCACGCTCTCGTTAGTGACCTGGAAATGATGCCATGTGCCGTTCATGTAGTACTGGTACGGCCTGGATGCTGACGTCTTCTCCGCGTAGAAATAAGTCTGCTGAACCTGTCCGTTGGTTGCTCCCCACCCGACATCCTGGTTATGGCCAAGGATAACCCCCGGGAATCCGGGGAATGTCACGCCAACCACGTTCTGTCCGGGGGAAACCAGCTGGAATCCCATCCAAATTGAAGGCACTGAAGTGGTGAGGTGCGGGTCATTGGCGATAAGTGCACTGCTGTTGCATGTTCTGACACCATTGACTGCCCAGTTGTTGCTCCCGAAATCCCTGAACGGGAAGTAATTGATGTTAAGCGCGCCTACAAGAGGCCCGCCGAGGGCAGGAATTGACTCTCCAGACATCTTGCTGTAGTTGCCTATGATGGCGGAAGAGGATACAGTAACATTGCTGGTGTAGTTGTAGGACGGGGTGTAAAGCGAGAGATTCCCCATGTTTCCCTTCTCGCTGTAAACGGAAGGATTCAGCGAGTAAGGAACGATTGGGTGCTGAATCCCGGCGGGATATGCGGGATACAGGGCTCTCACGACCGTTGCATTCATCTTCTGAAGTGCGTAATTGAAGTATATCGGATCCATTCCCCCCGCACTGTTCTCCCAGAGGAATAGCTGCTGTACCGCGAACACGTCTGTCACGTTCCAGGGTGTTGGGGTGTAATCGAGCAGCTTGAAGAGGAGCGGGTAGTTGGCGGAGTTCAGTGACGAAATATAGCTGTTTATTCCCATGACGAATTCACTCAGGGCCCTGTACGTGTAGCTGTTGCGTGGCAGCCCACGGTACTCCTGCCACGCAACCTGAAGATCCTGTATCTGTCTCACAAAGTTGTCCGTTGACAAGGCAGATTTCCCCACAAGCGAGGAAAGGTCGCCGAGCGAAGCAAGCTTGAGGAACTCAAGTTGTGCCAGCCTGTACTTGGCTTCCTGAAAACCCTGTTCGTAGTAGAGGGACCAGTTCCTGTCGGACGCAATGCCAATGAAACCATCGGTCTCGGTATATATGACGACACTTCCCGTTGATCCATTCTGCGTGAGGTTGAGGTACTGGACACCGGTTGCATACTGGGGAACGTGAGCGTGCCACACGCCTGACGAAGGGCTCAGCAGGTTGGACAGAGGAGGCAGGGGGCCCAGAGGAATTACCATGATTACAACGGTTACCACGAGGCCAACTGCGGAAAGCAATGCCCTTTTCTTTCTTGGAAGAAAACGCATGTTGAAGATACAACGGTTCCATACATTAGGTTTTCCAGTGGATCATGAAAGAATGGGAGTGAGGAGCGATGTGATCCAAACACGTCTATAGAGGATGGACCAAGAACCATTGGTTCGTGCAAATGCTCTTCAGTTCAGCGGGCACGAACAAATATATATATATTGCCGGTAATCTGTATAATGTTGCTCAGCAAGAAGTCGCTGGTCGCAATTGTTGTGACTGTTGTTGTCATAAGCGGGTTTGCAGGCATGATGTATTTCCCTCACCGGGCTCAGCAGAACACCATTGCAGGGCCATCCGGTTATCCCGGGGAATTCAACGCGACTCCTGCGTCTGCAGTCACGCACAACAATACCACTGTAATCAACGGGAACCAGACCCTTCTTGAGGCTTATGTCCAGGCGTGGGCGGCTCCACATTACTGGAATCCATATAGCACAGGCCCTCGATTGTCACAGGACAATTATTCACTTGTGATAAACCAGGATATCGGAAGCAGGGGATATTCCCACATGAACGTTTCCTTTTCCTTCATGGGAATAGTTCATGCTTGGATGCATTTCCTAAATTTCTCACATCAAGTTGGAGACATGCCGTCCATGTCCATTGCAATAAGCTACATCTTCACGTACAACGCTTCATATAACGAGCTGATACTTTACAATGGATTCCTTCCATTCAACCCGTTCTCAATTGATTTTGCCCACAACCTTTCATTTAACGATCATCCAGACATAATGGGTTCCCCGCACCAGTTAATCCCGGTCAACAAGTCAACCATGAGTTCAAGCTCATATTCCCAGGCATACGGATACACCCCGGATCATCTGCCAAGGTGCACAGGATATGACTACGGATGGGTCCTGAAATTGGCCAATAGCACCTCCAACTCGGAAATCCCCCTTTCATTTGCTAATGATACAAGCTCCACTCAACGCGAGTCTATTGATGTCAGTCTTGGTTCAACACAGAGTTCCATACACTTTTCCGCAGACGAAGGTTATTACAGCAGCAGTACTGTTTCATACACGCTTGGGACAACCGGTTCATGGAACACGAAGGACACAACGGGGAACATGCAGCTGGTCCTTCTTCCACCGAGCTTGAACAAACACCAGTCCTTCGGGTACATATATGTCATCGGGAACCTGACGCTTCAGAGATACCAGGAAATACGGATCAATTGTGACAATGGCCAGAAGACGTTCCTGAACAGTTACTTTGACACCATATTCATAAACAGCCTGAACAAGCACGATGGACACTTCGACATGGGTTACCAGTACGACGGATACATCAAGAATAATGCCACAGTACAGAACAATACCCTGGTTGATGTGTACGACAACTCATCTGCCATAAACACGCTTGGTCTTTACAGCAATACCAATAATGTCAGGGAAGGAAGCCTTGCTCCCGGGGGCGTTATACAATGGGGGACCATAATCAGTTCGCTCGGGTCCTCCTACAAGAATCTATACGGCACACTCAACGGAATCATCGCACTTGGGATTGCTTACACCGCTGCATTTCTCGCCATAGCCACTGTAGCCTGGTTCCCCGGTGCCGGGTGGGCTGAGGCAGCCGCCGCAATACTCGGCGTTGCGGCCCTCGTGTCAGCGGCAGTATCCTTTTTCCTTGGCGGCGTTGTGACTTCACAGTCAGGCGTATTTGTGTTTACGGGGTCTTATATGAACAGCGGTAACGCCTCATCCGTATTGGGCGGCAGTCCAGTTGACCTCTATTTCCACCAGTTCTCCACAATAACTAATGTTGGCGGCACCGATTATGATCTGCCAACTTACTGGATTTCAAACACGGCCACTCAAATGTAGACTTTGTCTCCTTATTTGTGGGCAGTTCCACCATAGGAACTGAAATGATCAGGGGATGGAACTGTCCTGGATCCGATTGAAATCACCTGAACAGGATCGGTGGAAATGCACGAGACTGAGCAGTGTCCGATCTCAATGCCCCTCGACGCCTCCTCAAAAACTCCAAGCAACTCAGAGATTATCACCTTGATCGGATAAGCATGGCTGACCGCGATAACGATCCCTTCACTTGCCTCAAGGAATTCTTTCATCCTTGAGGCAATGGAAACCCATCTCTCAACCCCGCTGCTTCCCGGCGAACTGTGCGAGAACTTCAGGGTCGACTGGTTATTCAGGCTTCCCATTCCAAGTTCCCTCAATCTCGGGTCATGGACTGGTATCAGCCCGCAGAAGTCAGATATGATGGAGGCGGTCTCAACCGCCCTCTGCACCGGGCTAGTGTAAATTGCGGAAGGGCTAACAGTAGCAATCTCTTTGCCAATATTCTCAGCCTGCCTTATGCCAATGTCGGTCAGGGGATAACCGGAAAGATCGTCTGTCAGTACGTTCTTCACGTTTGATTCGCTTTCTCCATGCCTGACAAACAATACGAGTCCCGTATAATCACTCCCCGGAAGCATCTCCTGGATTGTGGCTTTCCAGATAGTCTTCTCCATAATATTCGGGGATAAAATCCCCGCCATGCGTTGCTGGGTCCAGTAGCCTGATCCCGAAGGTTGTCTCAAGATTCTCCCTCGTGGCCGTATTTCTCCTATCCCCAGACCGTTCAATTTCACC
>JAJZKX010000084.1 GCA_021850745.1 Thermoplasmata archaeon | reverse complement strand
TTGCTGAACAGCTTCCCGGTGTAAGGATCGTCGTCGTAATGGATGCGGTCCCAGTCCGGGGCGAAGTTTGTCCCGTGGAAGCTGAACCAGTCTGCGATCCCGAACAGCCCTGCTGCAGCAGTGAACAGGTTTGTCTGTGTCACTGCCCAGGATGCCATGAAACCTCCGTATGAACCGCCCACGATGAATATCTTTGTTGTAGTGAGCTTTCCTGATTTCTTCAGGCTTTCGATTCCAGACATTATGTCAGTGAAGTCCTTGCCTCCCATGTCCCCACGGTTTGCCTCGGCATATTCCCTGCCAGACCCGGTGCTTCCCCTGTAGTTCGGGGAAAATACTGAGAAGCCGGCACCAAGATACACTGTGCTCCTGTCAATGAAGGAAATGGTTGAAGCCGACGTGGGCCCTCCGTGGACATACACCACTAATGGCTTTTCCGGGCCAAGTGACCTGAGGATACCGTAGATTTCCATTCCGTCCTCCGCTTTCCACTTTAACACCTCAGCCGGATACTTCTCCAGATCTGAAAGGCCACTGTTGAAGCTGCTAATCTTCTCCGGTTTTCCTTCATGCCCCATGATATAGAGTTCTGGCAGGTTGTTGCCGTCTGTGTAACCGAAAGCATATTTTCCGGATGAGCAGGAGAAACTTGGATTGAAGCCTGAAAGCACTGTGCCAGTGCCCTGCCAAATGTCCCTGAATTCCCCGTCGTACTCTGAAATGCCAAAAATGCCCTGCTGCAACCAGAGGGCGGCTATTCTTGAGTTGTCCACCCAGGAAATATCGGAGTAGCTTCTTTTGTGCCCTTCGGTGAGGTTGACATGGCTGCCATCCTTCAGGGAATATTTTATTATGTCGCCCATGGTGAGGCCATGGTCGCTTCTCAGAGACTCTGCAAACAGTACGTTGAGGCCGTCTGGAGAAATCTTTGGGCGTGCAAGGCTCCTGAACCCTGGATCGTAGATCTGGGACAGATTCTTTTCTTCCAATGCGAGAGAGTAGAGTTTGGACCTGAACCAGGACCATTCATACGGGTCGCTGGATGCCACCAGGACAGCAGTATTTCCAACTGAGTCAAACTCCCAGACCTGGAGGTTCTCAGTGAGTTTCCTGAAACCTGACCCGGGGATGTACTGGTACAGCGAGCAGTATGGCTCTTCCTCCTCGAAGAATGCCCCGTCCAGGCCTTCATTGTGCTTCTTCTTCAGTTCCGGGTTTACAGGATCATTCTTGAGTATGAGGATGGAGTCACCATGCCATTGTATCTGGACGGGGTCCCCATCAAGTTCAATCTTTTCTGAAATATTCTCAGTGAGGTTGTGTATTACAAGGGAGTGTTTCTCATCAGCCTTTTCAAGGTAGGCTATTTTGTTCCCGAGGCTGTTGAAAACAGGGAAGTGTTTTCTCACATTTGGCTCCCTCAGTTCAAGTAGAGGCTTCTTTTCCTTTGCAGAAAACACAACCACTGCTGTTTCTGTTGGGCTCTTCTTCTCGTGATATGGCCTTGAGACTTCAAGCGCGATTTTTTCCCCGCTCCTGTCCAGGAGGACGGATGAGAGGTTCATTAGCTTCAGATACTGCTCAACAGTGTGTTCATTCCCCATGAGGACCTTAGCCCGGTGTTGTATTTTATTGCTGCGCTCTTGAGTAAAGGGAAGCTTAATGCAAATTTTATTGGAGAATGGGCGATCCCTGGACATGGAGCACAGAAGCATACACACTAAGGAAATACTGTTTCCAGCCGGGGAAATAAGAACAGATTCCATGCTTTACAGGGAGAAATGCAGGCTTCTGCTGCCGGAATCATACACCCAGAACATGTTCCTTGTCCAGAGCACTCAGTTCCAGACCAGGTTTTTCATAGCCTCTGAGAGCACGAGGAACCTTGAGATGATGGAGGCTTTCTTCTCCAGAATATACGGGGCTGTCTTTGAAGATGCCCAGTTGCCAGAAGTGGGTGGAAACAATTCCGTGATCCTGAAGAATTCCATTCTTAACCTCAGGAAGAAGGAGTTTTACCATCCAGGGTTTGTGCGGAATATCCTTGATTACACTGCAGTAGACAGGACAGCAGTCATCAGGTATTGTGTTTCCGTGAGATCGGGCAGTAGTGGCAGGCGATATGGTGGCAGGTTCAACTTCACTGTTACAATCGGTTTCGACTCAGAACAGACGGAGAAGAAACTGTCCGACCTCCTTTCTTATGAAATGAGGGCCATGAAGCATATTTCAAGGTATTACATGAAGAGGTCAAGGAGGCCAAGAATGAGAGATAACCTTCTCTCGAATCCCTTCAATCTCATAAATTTCATAAGAGTCCCCTCTGAGAGGGACATATTGCTGTGACCAGAAACAGGCAGAGGGCGGTCAGACTGTACCTGTGAAACTCCTGAATGCGCGCCTGTAAAAGACCAGTGCTTCCTCATCCATGGTAACCTCTGATCTGGTTACCTTACCCAGGAACATTATGTGGTCTGAGATCTTCTTCGCATCATAGAGATCGCACTCTATGTATCCCAGTGAACCTTCAATTATTGGGATTCCATTGCTGCTTTCCCTGTAGGAAACATCCAGGAACTTGTCAGGAACATTGTCACTTGCAAACTGCTTTGCTTCCTTTTCCTGGTTGAACTTCAGGATGTTCACAACGAATTTTCCTGTCTGGTTGATGGCTGTTGTGGTTCTGCCTTTCTCCATTACAAAGATGGCAATGAGGGGTGGATCGAGGGACACGGATGTGAAAGAATTCATTGTGCCTCCCCAGGGTTTTCCGTCTAGAAGTGCAGTTACAATTGTTACACCGGTGGGGTATCTTCTCAGGATTTCCCTCAGTCCATTGTCTTGAATTTCAGCAGGCATTGTTAGCTCTCCAATTTCCCAGACCATGGGCTGGCAAATGCTCCGGAAGATGTTGTTCCGGTATGATTTTCAGTTGCTGCCATGGATCTTGATGATGGTATTTAATGGATCATAAATAGATTTTGACACGGAAGCCGCAAAATGTGGAAAATATGATAGATGGTAATATTAAATTACAAATAAATGGCTGCCCGCTCTATCTGAAGTGCTCCACAAGGGCGATGATTCCCGCAAGAAGCACGATTATGCTAGATATAAGGTAGAATCCATCGAAAAGGGCGAATCCCAGGATTGCTGCGAAAACCATTACTACACCGCCCACAAGCCTGTCCCTTCTGGTGATGCCGGCTCCAAACAGGGCTATGAATGCCACCACAACCATGATGATTGAATTTACAACTGCATTCTGGAAATGCAGCCTTACAACTGACTCAATTCCGCTGATTATGAAAGAAAGGGCGCCGATTATGATCCCTATAATTCCTCCAAATGTTCCAAGTATTGATTCTGATCTGTTAGGCATGAAATCGCTCCGTTATTTTAGATTCACAATAAATATTATTTGGTACAGTTCTGTACCATCAGTTCAATGGGAATTGCATTTTCCGTGCAGATTCCTATCATTTTACAAATGTGAGCCAGTGCAGGAATTCCTTCTCCCTGCCCGATACGACACCAATGAATTTCTTTCCAATCTTATCCGTAATCTGTCCGGGTTTCCCGTCGCCAACAGGTATGCCGTCAACATTCACTATGGGGGTGACTTCAGCTGCTGTTCCGCAGAAGAATGCCTCATCACATGTATACAGTTCATCCCTGTGTATCTGGCGCTCTGTGACTTCAATGCCCATCTTGCCTGCAAGCTCGATAAGGGAGAATCTTGTAATCCCAAAAAGGATGTCTGATTCCAGCCCTGGTGTGGCAAGCTTCCCGTCCTTAACCAGGAATATGTTTTCTCCGGGGCCCTCGGCAATATATCCGTTCCTGGAGAGCAGTATGGCCTCGTCAAATCCTGCAGCATCCGCCTCACCAATGGCTGCTACCGAATTCAGGTAGTTGCCGCTGGCCTTTGCCTGAATGGGCAGGATATCAGAGTTGATTCTTCTCCAGCCTGCTACCTTGCAGGTAACACCTTTGTTTGAAGCATCGCCGAAGTAATTGTTGTACGGGACCCCGACAACAGCAACGCTGACTTTCTTTCCCTTAGTCTGCAGGGATATACGGTCGTCGTTGAAGAAGGCGAAAGGCCTGATGTAACAGGATTTGTAATTGTTCTCCCTGACCACGTCTATGATCCCCTGCCTGATCTCATCCCTTGTGGAACTTAGGGGCATCCTGTATATTCGTGCAGACCGCATGAACCGGTCTACGTGCTCGTCGAGTCTGAAAACTGCAGCTCTTCCCCCTGCATCGTAAGCCCTGATCCCCTCAAAAATCCCAGAACCATACTGCAGTGAGTGTGTAAGCAGTGGAACCTTGACATCATCGTAATCAGTTATCTTTCCGTCAAACCATATCCTGGAGTTTTCCATGCTTATTGGAACCCAATCTTTCCTATAAATCCATTGAATGCCGGCATTTGAATCCAAACTGTGCAAATAAAGTTTTAAACCTTACACACCATAAGGAAAGCGATTATGATAATAGTCCCGGCAAGTTCTTCCTTGGGTCTTGCTGCCAAGGTTGCAAATAAAATGGGAGCAACTCTAGCGGAGGTTGAGAGAAAGAGGTTTCCCGACGGGGAAATGTATGTCAGGATACTTTCTGAGGTTAGGGGGGGAGAAGTTGCAGTCATTGGAAACACAAGGAGTGATGCTGATTTTGTGGAGCTCCTGCTTCTCCTGAATGCCGCCAGGGAAGCCGGGTCTTCCAGTGTTACTGCAGTGGTTCCTTATTTCGGCTACTCCAGGCAGCACATGATCTACAAGCCTGGGGAACCCATTTCTTCAAAAGTCATGACCAGGTCCATTGAGAATTTCTCAGACAGGATCATTTGCGTGGAAATACACGATGAGGAAACCATTGGTTTCGCATCACACCAGTTCAAGAACCTCAGTCTAATAAGGACTTCCAGCGAATATTTCAGGGACAGGGAGATAGATCTTATACTTTCACCGGATGATGGGGGCTACGACAGGGCCAAGAAGATGGCGGAAATCCTTTCCATTCCAGCCTATTACATTGACAAGAAGAGGATTGATGCCAAGACTGTGGAAATGCACCTTCCAAAGGTAGACTTCTCGGGAAAGTCCGTGCTCATAGTGGACGATATTATTTCTACCGGTGGAACAATTATTAAAGCTGTAAAACTTCTCAAGGACAACGGTGCTTCAAGGATCAGCGTCAGTGCTGTCCATGGGGTCTTCGCCAAGGATTCGGACAGGATCATTGAGCCTCTGGTCGATCTTCTTGCTGTGTCAGACTCCATCGATGGAGACCATAGCCTGATCTCTGTTGCAGGCGATATTTCAAGAGCACTTTCGGGAGATGAGTAGGTAATGGCGAATGAATTGAAGAACTGCATGAGCCATGGGGCTTTCCGTGGCCCGGAATGCCCGGCATGCGGAAACCAGGGCAAGCTTCTCATGAGGGAAAGCGAAATAGAGGGCGTCGGAAGGATTATAGCCGGTATGCTCAGGCATTTTCCTGAGAACTACGGCGTAAAGCTGGATGAACATGGCTGGGTCAAGATATACAACATTGTGCCTGTGATCAAGGCACAGAGGAAGAATTTCTACTGGCTGACCCCATTCCACATTGAAGCCCTGGCCATGACCGATCCAAAGCAGAGGTACCAGGTCAACAGCAACCACGAGATCCGTGCAGCCTACGGTCACACAATACCTGTTAACATGGACGATCTCCCCACGGATGGTGTTCCATCAAAGCTGTACTACCAGACAACCGAGGAGGAGCTTGAATTCATCAGGGAAACCGGGATAAGCCCTTCTGACAAGAGCTGGATTCACCTATCCCTGACTCCAAGGCAGGCCTATGTCTCAGGGATGTTCCACATTGATTCACCCACTGTGGTGGAAATTGACATTGACGGTCTGAGGGAGTCTGGCAGGCAGACCTACAGGGCAACCGATGAAGTCTTTCTTGTTAACGAGATACCTCCAGAGTTTGTCGGTGAGAAAATAACGGATCAGTTTGAGCTTACTCCTGAAGAGCAGAAAGAGATAAAATGGGTAAGGGGAAGGATGGAGAGAAAGCTCAACAGGGAAAATTTTAGAGATTAGCCCTTGAATTGTGATCCAGGTATTTTTTCAAGGCATCCCTGCCTGAGACCATTGCTGCCCTGATATCATACTGAAGCCTCTGGATCTTTTCCACATCCGCCTTCCCTTCGATTTTTTCAACAAATTCCACACCTGCCTTCGTTGCGGCCTCAACGAAAGAGTGCACCCTGACACGATCAAGGCTTGTGAGGCTCCTCTTTGACATTATGACCTTGTGGTCTGCGGCGAGCTTCAGTGCAGCATCCTGATACTGGTATACGTTTGAGTCTATTTTCACAGTGCCTGAAGGCTGCAGGTTCGGATATGACACATCCGGCAGGCAGTATAGGGCATCGGAGCCTGTGTACTTCTTCCCAAGTTCCAGTTTTACGCCGAAATTCTGAAGGGCATTCTTGTAATAACCAATGAGGGAGCCAAATTCCTCCTTCTTTTTGGGGTCCCAATAGTCAAGGATCTGCCCTCCTATGCTATCCCTGAGGTCATATACAGTTACAGACATGCCAGCCTTGGCGGCTGTAAGGGCAGCTTCAAGTCCTTTGATTCCGGCTCCTACAATCTTTATCTGCCCGGCGTTCCTGGGGACCTGCACCTTTCTCAGTTCGTAACCAACATCGGGGTTAACCGTGCACCTTACCTCCCCGAACCCCAGGTCCCGGCATGCCTGGTTGCAGCGTATGCAGGGCCTGACGAACTCCGGGCTGTTCATGAGTTTACCTGCAAAATATGGATCTGCAAGGAGTGCCCTCCCTACGGCAACAAAATCAGACTTCTCAAGCACCTTTTCAGCATCTGGAAGCCCTGTTACTGATCCTACAACGATTGAAGTGATCTTGGGCTTCCTTGGAAGCTTTTTTGCGATGTGCGTTTTCTCACCGTAGAAGGAGGATGATGAGCCAGGCGGCGCAAACCTTCCCGCAGAGAAATGTGCATAGTCAATGCCCCTAAGCGATTCAGCGACCTCGAGGCCGTAATCCGGTGTATACCCGTCTGGGTCGTCTTCGTAGAGGCTCAGCCTGATTCCAACCGGGATTTTCACCTCAGATTTTATTGCGTCTATGATCTCCTGTGGGAATCTTAGCCTGTTTTCAAGGGACCCACCGTACTTGTCCTCTCTCCTGTTAAGGGCCGGTGAAATAAATTCCTGTATGAGGTATCCGTGGGCTCCGTGAAGTTCTATTCCGTCAAACTGTGCATTTGCAGCAAACTTAGCTCCCTTTACGAAGTCCTTCACCACGTTCTCGATCTTGAAGCGCATCGCCACCCCTACCCGTAAAAGCAAACCCGGCGTAGTCGTCAGGAGACCGTCGCCCTCCCAGGTTCCCGGGCCGCTGACGGCGTGAACGATG
>JAJZKX010000083.1 GCA_021850745.1 Thermoplasmata archaeon | reverse complement strand
TGGACCTAATGGAGCCGGAAAGAGCACACTCCTGAAGATTGCTACAAACATAATTCATCCGTCTTCGGGAACAATGCAAATCGAAGGGATAAATGTGCAGGATGATCCCATGAGGGCACTTGAAAAAGTTGGCCCGCTTGTGGAACTCCCGGAGTTTTACCCCTATCTGAATGGTTATGAAATCCTGAATTTTGTATGCAAGGTCAAAGGAGCTTCAAGGGAAACCATAAAGGATGAAACTGCAAGATTGTCCTCTATGCTGAAGATGGATGAATTCATAAACAGGAAAAGTGGTTCATATTCAAGAGGAATGAAGCAGAGAATGGCTCTGGCATGTGCGATGGCGCTTGATCCTGAACTGCTCATACTGGATGAGCCAACATTCGGGCTTGATCCCAGAGGGATGAGGGAATTTATAGATATTATAAAAGAGATTAATGTGAAACAGGGAAAGACAGTTATCCTGAGCACACATCTTATTTCAGAGGCAAGGGAAATTGCTGACAGGGTTGTTATCATAAACCACGGAACGAAGCTGCTGGAGATGAAAAATGAGAGGGAAGCAAATCTGATGAATGTCACATTCTATTCAGAACCAGACACAAATTCTTTCAATTCATCAATTGTAAAAGTAGTTGAAAAGCATGGAGAAACCCTAATGCTCCAGAGAGAGGAGAAGGTTACCAATGATGAGGTAATAAATTACCTTAAGGAGATGGATTTAAAGATAAGATGGATAGAGCCTACCAACCAGATCGAAAGAAAATATCTTGAATTGATAAACTAAAAAATGAACTGCTCTACCCATTAATTATAAATCGCAACATAGAACCCCATTGGGCATATCCGATTAACTGTGTCTTCTCCGGAAGAAGCGCCGAAAAGCGAAAGACACATCACGTTCCAGTGGAAATATAACTGATCTCGGTTTCCCATAATCTATAAAATGCGTGAATTTTGAATATTGCATCTTAATCCCACCCTTCGTTAAATTGAGCTGTACTGAGAAGATACAAACCGAACAAGTTCCTGTATCAATAGCAATATTCATTTTCAGAAAATTAGTTTAACGGAGAAAACTGGATATTTATTCGAGATCGTCCCATTCAGGATCGCCTCCAGACGTTTTGTTCCTCTTCCCATTGGTTTCGGGCCTGCCCATAGCATCTTTTTCCCTGTGAATCTTGTAAAGGAATCCGGTATTGTCAAGTACTTTTCCAATTTTCACAAAATCCTCGGAGTTCACTATTCCCATAACATTGTCCGTAATCCTGAACGTGTCGATCTTTGAAAAGGATCTCTTGGTTTCAGCCATTTTCATCAGGATGGAATCTTTGAAAACCAAAATTCCTGCACAATTTCTTACTGTGATCTCACCCGAGTGTGCTGCAATATCGTTGATTGTTCTTGCAACGTTTTCTGGAATTCCATGAACCGATCTTTTCTCAATAACAGAGGTAAATTCTTTAAGATCACCTATATTATTGTTATAGAATCTGAGATTTTTGTCGGTTATCCTGAATATGACCCTAGTTGAGGCGGAAACTAGTTCGCAGCCATATATGAGAGTTCTCAGTGTATCAAATTTCTCAAATGGTGAAACGATTATCTCATAATTCGATTGCAATATCATTCCATGTTTGCTTGAATCTATAAACTTTTCATAGTTTTTCTCTTTGCTTTTATCATTTCGCGTAAGTTCGAAATACTCACTAGCCATCACCACTTCGTCGTGGCTTTCCCCTGCATGTCCGGTTAATATAACCCCTAATTCTGCAAGATATTTTATGGCAGCAGCCACATTGCTCCCGTTAGATGGATCGAAAATCAATTTCCTCGGATCTGATTGATTATCTTCATTTCTATATCGAACACTTCTCAAGGAGATTGAATAGAGAAAACGCCTTGAGAACTCGTTCATATTTTCCGGGTCCCACTTTACCATCGTATTTATGTCTTTTGTGCTGTATGCCACTCTATCCGACATTAAAATTCTATAAATCCTGATTGCAACCTCCAGTACCTGACCATTTTCACCTGAAAAACTCCAATTTGGGGTTTTTGATAGTGAGGGCATATAATTCTTGATGTCATCTCTTATTCTTTCTGGGTTCTGGAATGCTTTAATTCCGACTTTTGTAATATTATAAGTGGAATTTGATCCGGATATATAACCAAATTGCCGACAAAGTTTGTCTATCAGTGCCAAATTTACCTGGTCGATGGAAAGAGCAGCAGTAAGCTTCTCTGTAGTCCTCCTGAATCCATGTACTTCAAGGTAATAGGATGCCAGCATGAAATTTATTATTTTTTCCAGAATGGAAGATTGGTTATTACCAGCGTTTGGTACCAAACCTTTGCTTATTTTTTTAACAGAGGAGAGCATTGAAGTAGAATACATTGCAGCCAATTCTGCAGGAATGCTGTATGCCACACTTTCTCCAGAATAACTATCTTTTACAAGCGAAATAAGGAAATCTCTCTCCAGCGATTCTATTAACCGGGCTATCTCAGGAGTGTTTGCCTTACTTTTTCCACCATTATTGCCATCCTTTGCGCCATTCTTGTACAACAGCCTGCCTGCCGTATCTTGTATCTCATCAATAGACGCAATTCCATTTGAATTCATAATGAAATTAAACAAAGACCTTTTCTCCTCTGAAGTTTTAGACAGCATATCCTCGAAGCCATTAATTATATACGAATAGGCGGCCGATTTTACAACAATTCCGCTGGAGTTTTTTGGCAAATGTGTCTCCATTCTGCCTAGGAAATTTTCCAGCTCCGACTTTCCCTTTCCCTTCAGGATCTTTTCAAGTGAAAACTCTATCGACAATCCAAAGATTGTTTTGTCCATGAATCGATATTCCACGGGAAGAACATAACATTCAACAGAATCGAATTTTGCTTTGAAGATTAGATTTTTTGAAAGGGAATCTTTCAGTATTCTGGAAAATGAATTATCAGAAAACATCCCGTTAGCAATCTCAACCGGTATAGGAGTGATAATAGTTGCCATCCTGTTTCCAAACTGTCTGAAGGAGTAATCAAAATAATTGTAAGATTTGAACAGGTCGGAATTATGAATTATCCTGGCTGCCAGGCTTTCGTGATCTGGAATTGAATTGCGAGGGAGATCTATGAATGTTTGAACGCGAAAAATAGTTAGAATTCTTTTGTAATAATCGGGATCTTCTTCCTCGATTTTTCCCAGAATGTGTGAAAGGGAAATCGCCCTTAACAACTCGTATCCCGATTTTTTATTCCTGTCCTGGCTTTTTTCCTCATGGCGTTCTGCCCCAGATACTTTTTCACTCATTTTTATCCCTCTCTCCAACCCCGTAGATCAATTCACCCTGGTTAATTATCTTATAGCTGTATCCTCTCTCAGTAAGGAATAACTGCCTCCTCATTGAGTATTCCTGATCCAGGGTGTCTGAGGTGACAATGGAGTAAAAATAAGCCTGAACATCCTTTGATTTTGGCCTGAGTATCCTTCCAAGCCTCTGAGCCTCTTCCTGCCTTGAGCCATATGTTCCGGACACCTGAATTGCCACATTTGCATCCGGAAGGTCTATTGCATAGTTTGCAACCTTGGACACGACGAGAATATTAATTTGACCCTTTCTGAAACTGGAATAAAGTTCATCCCTTTCGCTGTTCTTCGTTTTTCCTGTTATAATAGGGGTTTTAAGCATTTCTGCTATTTTCTTCAATTGATCTATGTAATCTCCAATGATCAGAACGGAATCATCGGGAGACAACCTTTGAATTATTGACTTTAAAGCATCGATCTTAACCGGGTTTTCAGCAGCTATCCTGTATTTGAGCCTCTGTGGGGCGACTGCATAATCCATTCTGTGCTGTTCATTTGGAAAATTTACCCTTATTTCACTGCAGAAAGCTGTCGCTATCCATCCTTCCCTTTCAAGGTCTCTCCATGGGGCATCAAACTTCTTTGGGCCAATAAGGGAGAATACATCATCCTCCTTACCGTCTTCCCTTACAAGTGTGGCTGTAAGCCCGAGCCTTTTCTTTGCCTGAATTTCAGTTGTTATTCTGAAAACGGGTGCAGGTAATAGATGGACTTCATCGTAAATAATGAGACCCCAGTTTCGAGCCATAAAAACTTTTAGATGCGGATATAACTTGGTTATTTCTTCATTGGGCAAGTCTTCTGATTTTTCCGGATCCTCCTCTTTGGATTTTCTTCTTTTAATGGTTGAGTGTGTGAGGATCTGATAAGTAGTGACCGTTATGGGTTGGATTTCCTTGCTGTCCCCGGTGTATTCACCCACACTGAGTGGATCTATTGTTGACTTGTCGTTTATCTCCCTAATCCACTGTCTTACGGCAACTGTTCCGGTTGTTATAATGAGTGTATTTTCGCTAATTTTCTCCATTGCCCCCATACCCACAACAGTTTTGCCGGCACCACTTGGCATTACCACTACCCCACTCCTGCTACCGTCTCCCCCGGCTATGAATGCCTGTATGGCTTCTTTCTGGTAGGATCTGAGATAAAAATCATTTCCGGAACTTGTTTTTTTAGCCAGTGAAAATATAAGAGGGTCCCCTGGCTGGAATCCAATTAGATCTTCAACTGGATATGATACCTTTATGAGTGCCTGTTTAAGTCTGCCCCGATAGAAGGATCTGACTCTGATCGAATTGAGCCCCACCCATCCATCCAGAAAGCCCTGAATTGCCTTACGGCTGGATATTTCCCGAAGAGCTGACTGATCTTCTGAAAACAGGTATATATAATCCGGATCGAAACTTTCAACCCCACCATTAGGCGCCTTGACCAGTTTTACCTTTCCATATCTCCGGTACCAGTCCTGTATATTGCGAACTATATTTCCAGGAATTTCATATTTTGAATTTTTTGATAATGTATCAAGCATTTCATTGAGTCCAGTGCCAGTTGATGCTGCGTTCCACACGGCAAGAGGAGTTACTTTGTATGTATGAATGTGTTCCGGGGATTTTACAAGTTCAGCAAACTTGCTGATTTTGTCCCTGCATGATCTGTCCGGATCAGAGTCAACTTCGAGAAAGATTGTACCGTCTCCCTGCACTACCAAAGGTTTAATTTTATCCGCGATCATATTTCATACCAGCGAATCGATTGCAATAATATATAATAAGAATATGATCGGCCTTCTTCGTATATTGATAAGTCATTGAGATAATTAAAATTATCAAAGTTTTCTTTGATGAGGCAATTTTGAAATTTTGTTCCCAACAAACATGAAAAAATAAATGGCAGGACTCGATAAAAACTATTAGGCAGGTTGCATAATTCCGTGCAAACATGATATCCCTGATCATGCTGCCAATGGAATTCCTGCCACTACTTGTTAATACATGAAAAATATGGAATTCCCATCCCTTAAGCGGTATAATTGTGATTTCTGAAGCAAACGCAAGGGAATGGCAGAAATTTGTCTTTGTATGAAAATTGGCCAGGAAAACATTACTTTTCATCCGTAATAATGAGCCTTAGCCCTTTCCACCGTGTCTTGAACCCTGCCTCCTCCAGTGTTTTTTCCACGGGAAAGCCCATAAATTCCAAATAATCAACCATGTCCCCACTTTCCGGATACAGGGCTTTAAGGTGCGCTTTCACCTTTTCCATGTCACGGACATGCCTTGTGTTTTCCGGTACTGTTTGCCGGATATCTTCATTTTCCCTGCGGGAAGGTGCTGCATTCTTTTTTCTCTTTTCCGCAAACTCATCTCTCAGTTTATCCCATTCCACCGAATCCTTGATACATTGTGCACCAACAGGGCACTTTTCACCCTTCCCTGCAATGCACAGAAGTTCAATTTCATTGCCTGAATCCCGGATACTGGCAAGTTCTTTTTGATCTTCAGCAAAATATCGCGGTGTAGTGAAAAACACGTTGATCATTGATGATTCCGTTGAAATGGCATAATCCGGATAAAACGTACGATTTCCTGCTTTCAGGGGTAATGGGTTGGAACTGACGAATGAGGGGAGATCCTCACTGTTCTGATCCCCAATTCCTGTATATTCGGATACAGAATGGTCAAGATGATACATGAATTCACTCTTTTCCTTTCCATTCTTCAGCCTGACTGAAGCGTCCAGTTCCCAGTCACTGAACCTTAGCATATATCTTACAAGCAATGCGAGTTTAGAACCGTACCTGCCGCTCTGTTCAAGGATTGAAACGGGGCCGCTTACCCTTATGCCAGGAATGCCATTTTCCTTTGATTCTGAATAGAGCAGGCCCAGAGATCTTGCCCTCCTGATAAACCTGCCCATGTTGGTGGAAGTACGGATATCGATCCATAGAGATTTCAGGATCACTGTCTCTATCTGCTCCATATTAAATGCCTTGGACACCTCTTCCGGAGTAACTGATGGAAGTTCCCTCAATATTTCATTATCCTCATTGTCAGCATACATTGCCATGGATATATCCGAAGGTGTGGTATGCATATCCTCTGCAACACTCTTAATGATCCTGGCTCTGTCCTCTTCCGTGATGGCGGGCCTCTTTGCCTTTGAAAAGATTGCGCTCCTCACAGTCGCAGGTTCCAGTTTGGAGGGTCTTTCCATCCTGGAAAGCCTGAACATTACCAGGGCAATCCCTTTCAGAATCTTTGGGTTCTGGGATTTAAGTTCAACAAGCTTCAGTTCCTTTTCTATTTCGAGCCTTGTCCTTCCTACATTTCTCGAAAACACGTCCCTTACAGATTTGCTGTAGTCACTGTTTTCATCGGAAAGGAAAACGCTTCTGACTGTGCCGTTCCTGCTACGCCTTACTGCCATCAACTGTACGGGGAACACCCTTCCTTCTCCTCCTTGAAGTTCCATATTCGCTTGTGCCGCTTGCGATAATCTCATAAAAGACTGCATGTTTTCCCTCTGAGGGCCGCAGCAGGCGTCCAAGCCTCTGCCTGAACTGCCTTGTGCTTCCTGATCCGCTTAGCACGATGCCCACAGAGGCATCAGGCACATCTATCCCTTCATCGAGCACTCTTGATGTTGCAAGTGCGGTTATCTCTCCATTCCTGAACATATCAAAATATCTCTTTCTCTCCTTTCCCGGTGTCAGGTATGTGATGCATGGGATCAGGAATTCTCTTGAGATCAGATATGCAGATGCTGTGTCCTCTGAAAAAATAATAGTTTTATCACCCCTGTGCTTTGACAGCACATAACGTACGGTATCCACCTTAACCCTTGCATTGAATGCTATTTCCCTTGCGGTTCTCCATGCTATCAATGCCTCCCGCCCTTCCGGATTCCATGAGGAGAGAATAAATTTTTCGAAATCCCACGGACCCTTCATGGTTATACGGTGCCTTCGAAGGTATGAGAGAAAAATTTCCCTGTTCCTGTCATATTCAACCGCCTCTTCAGGTTCAAGTTCAACTGGTATCCTGACTATTTCATAGTCCGACAGGAATTCATTGAGTTCCTCTTGA
>JAJZKX010000082.1 GCA_021850745.1 Thermoplasmata archaeon | reverse complement strand
TACATGGAGTCTGCAGGAGAAAATGATGCTCTGGCATCAATCGATGGGGGAAATTTTGAATGGGAAGAAAATACCGAAATAGAACTCATCATTAAGGAAAAAAACGAAGAATTAATGCAGGACTGGAGTTCTTACGGATTTGATTATGTAGGGGAAAGCATGAACATCAGGGCAGAATATGAAAGTCTGAAAGATCTTCAGGAAGAAGATTTTCATGATGTCATCGCTGAGGCATTCTACAAATACTATGTTCCAGCTTTCCTTGGCAAATTTGAAAATCTTGCTGTTGAAAAACTCAATGAGATCTCCCAGGTAAAAAAAAATTAGAATCTGACAGAACAACAACCATTCAACTGAAGGAATCCACGAGGAAACTTTTAGAAGAGTGGGATCACACCCATTACATCAATAGAAGAAGAACCTATAATGAAATTGTTCTGGCCCTGCTTTCAGAAAGGAAAGATGAACCGGATTTCTTAAAGTGGGATCTGGACTTTGTCGACAAAAACATTTTAAAATGCATTGAGAACTCAAAAGGGAGATCCTCTCAAATTTCAGAAGAATTTAAGAAAATTGATTATGAAATAACATTGCGTTCAATCCAGGAGCATCTGAATAAATTGATCAAACTGAACCTTATTATCAGAATGGAAAGAAAAACAAGGGAATTCGAGTATGCATTAAATGGAGATATTATAAGTTAATTTCAAGAAAAAATAGATGGGTATTAACCCCCATAAAATTACTAAGCTGCTTTTTCCTTTTTGCTTTTTCCCTGGTAACCAAAGAACATGAGAAGCAATCCAATCACAAAAAAGATTATTCCCCCTATGAACCCTCCAATGGCAGTTCCAAACTGGGAACTTACCAGGGCCTGGTTTGTTGCGTTGTCGAGAGCTGATCCACTGGCTATCTGATGTGAGTTATAGGTAAAACTGGAGTAAGCGGCAGCGCCGACTCCCAATCCTATAAGGCCCAGTATCAATAGCACTACTCCTACGATAAACATGCCTTTTCGCATAAGGAAACATTACACGTGATTTGTATATAAATATTGTTATATAGTAATTTTAGGCATTTTATCATATTTCTGATCTGAATATTTCATGTTTATTTTTTAGGCCTTCTGGCATGTAAACATACCTTAACTTCTGCCCCAAGATCTAAGGTTATTTTTTCAGATTATATTTTTTATTTATATACCATCAAGATGGATCTATGTTAAAACCCTTAACTTTTAGAAAAATTTAAGGGTCATTGTTTTATCATGATTGGTGCAGAAAATCGAATATATTCGTAAACCGATCTTGAGATCCGGAGAAAGGAAAGAACTTCGTGTATTATGGCCAGAAGAATATAAGGCGATTTATGCTGCAGCTGGGAAATATAAAAATCAGGTTATCCTTGATACCTTGCTGCTTACTGCAGGAAGGATCACAGAACTGAAGGAAATGCAGATCAACAGACAGTGGTTTGACTTCCAGGCACATGCAATCCATGTCATGGAGCACAAGGAGAAGAGGAGGGAAAAGGGCCTCAAAGACAGATACATTCACCTGTCTACAAAGGGAGTAGAGGTCATCAGATCTTTCCTTTATAACAAATTCTACATTCCCTCATACTCTACAATCCAGGAGAATTTGATAAGATGGGCAGAGAAAGCGAATGTGGATCCTGCAGCGCTTAGTGGTAAAGTCTTCAGGAAAACATATGAATCATGGCTGATGTTCTATTATCCAATGAAATCCTTGTCTATATTGCAATCGACGGGGAACTCAGAAAAGGTGGCTCTTGAGCATTATCTTAATCTTCCATTCACTGAAGAAGACAGGATATTAATGAAAGACTATGTAGACGGATGGATGTAATATTATTCATGCCTGGACTGTGAATGCATCTGGACCATCTCCTGGACATCTGGGAGAGTCCATGCAAATTCAGTATGGGGGCAAATAAAGCTTTTGTCAACATCGCACCAGAGCCTCATGATATTGTGGCCATTGGGCCTTGTATAGATGTAAACAATTCTGTCATTTCCGGATCCATCAAAATTGTGTTCTGTTAAGGCCACATGATCATCCAAAACGTTAAAGTGGACCAGAGCTGACATATTGCTGAACTTTTTTTTAAAATCGGAAGGCATCGTTACAGAGATCTCTTTCCCTTTTTTTTCATATCCCAATTCCATGCAGAGAGATCTCCCTTTTTCAGTAAGGGAAATTTCTTTAATGATTCTCCCTATTTTTTGAACATTTACTTCAAGAATTCCTTCTTCTTCTAATTTATCAATTAACCTGTAATAAGTATAGGCACTCCCAACAATATTTTTCAATTGTGTAATCTTGATTGGTTCATTCTCATACACGTATTGTAAAACTTTACCTGTATTTTTCCCAAATTGAGAGATGTCTATCATTTATAGAATGTGAAAACAACAATAATTATTATATATGTGATAATTGTTCATTATACAAATGACAATAATTTATATATGAGTATCAGTTATCTAAATGATAACTATGTCTAAGACTTTGAGTGTTAGTATAAAAGATGACCAGGCTTTTTTCCTAAAAAAACATAAGGAATTTAGTGCCTCTGGCCTACTTCAGAAATCCATAGAGGATCTGATGAGGAAAGAGAGAGAGGGAAGCACCCAGGAGGTGCTGATTTGAGCATACTTATTTTTTCCAGAATACCCAAACTGTGCAGGGAGAAAGGGCACATGTACCCCTTTGGGGATTTGTGCATAAGATGCGGAACAAAAAGAGAGTCTACTGAAACTCAGGAGGAGATCTCATGATGTACAAGGGCCTTGAAATCTTCAAGGGTGTTTGCTGCGGCCATGACGTTGCCTTCAGGGATGGTAGGTTCAGGCATACAAACCCAACTCGGGATGAGAAATCAAGATTTTTCACACAATACTGCAATGATCCTGAATGCCTGCATAGAAACACCCGGCCATGCAACATCGAGGACCATGTTGAAGAACTGAAGAAACAGTTTGAAGCTATGGATGGTGCATTAAAGGAAGAAATAAGGGTAGAAGTGGAGCACAATCCTGAAAATAAAAGCACACCTGCGAAATCCAATGTTCCCATAATCGAAAAGATCCAGGTAATGCCTCCGGAGATTCAGGACCAACAGGAGGAAAGCAAGACAAATTCGTTAAATTTCTACAATCATTCAGAAAGGGCTGCTTTCATCAGGGAGAAACTCCAACCCTATCTTGACTCTCCAGAAATACCTTATGAGAAATGCAGGGAGATTGCAAGGGAAGTTGGATGCACATCGGAAAATGTAAGAAGGCACTTTAAACGTTTCCAGGAAGAAGATCTTTATCTTAAAGAAAAACAGAAAGTTTCTGGAAAAGAGAACAGCAATCAACTGTTTTTCAGAAACCGATCTGAACGCATTGCCTACATAAGAAAACAGTTGCAGCCATTTTTGGAAACAAAAAGGACACCTTATGTTAAATGCGAGGAGATAGCACTAAAAGTGGGATGTACAGCTGAAAATGTAAGACAGCATTTTCAGAGGCTTTTGAGAGAATCCCATAAGAAAAGTCCTGCTGCAAAGAAATCTTCTGAAAATGATCCAAGCCCAGAGCAGCATCAGGAGCAAGGACAAGAAAAAGTAACTGAAGAGATCAACCTGGAGGCAATCAAGAAGATTGTCAAGGATCTGAATGAAGCTGCAAAAACTTCTAAGGAAGATCTTCTCAAGACTGAAATTAAGCTCATTGTGAAAAAGGGTGATGAATCGCAGAGAAGGTTGATGGTAGAAACACTTAAAGCAGAAATCTACCGTTTTTCAAATGCCTTCATGTCTTTGAAAATATCAAAGGAAAAGGGCGGGGATATTAAGATTGAATGCCTAATTTCAGAATGGTTTGATCTTGGAGGGAACTGAACATGTGCGAGGAATGCTCAAAGCCCGGGGTTGTTCTCTGTGTTTGCCTATGCAGGAACAAGGATGAAGCTGGTTTTTGCAGGAATTGTGGAGACGGGCATATCATTGAAAAGGTGGCTGCATGATGTACGATGACCTGGATATTTTTGAAAAGGAAACAAAAGAGTTCCTTGAGAGGGTTAAGACTTTCAGGTGCAAATTTGACAGCTTCTGTTCCGATGATGAAACTACCATAAAATACCACATCATGGACATGCATTACGACCAGCTCCAGGACTACAGGATCAAGGTTAACAAATTCGTTTCAGCCCTGGACATGATTGAGATGGCTTATCCAAAGGTACTGAGGATGATTCACCTGGAGGCCATACAATGAAATTTGTTGTCGATGGAGAGATCTTCCATATTGATCTCAGGTTTGTTTCAGGCCTGAGGAGAACCTACGACAAGGGAACAAAAGACTTCTATTTTACCTGCTGCAACGGATTTTCAGGCACAAAAAGAGAATTGAGAACCCATCTCCTCGAATTTCACCGGGAGAAGTTTCATAAGAATAACTGGGAGGTTGTTAAATGAATTATGTAAAACAGGTCCACAACAGTGACAATACGGTAATATGGGCTCAGTGTTGCGTCCAGGATTGTGACTTTGAATGTGACTATATCAATTCAATAGAGGCCCAGATCCATGAACTGGTGCATACACTGAATTTTAGGCTGAGTGACCTTTTCCACGCTTCGATAGGTGATCTCTAATGGTAGACAAATTGAAAAACATCGTAATCAGAAGTAATTTTAACGCTTATGCTTGCGAGATATGTGGGGCAATGGTATGGTTCAAGGAATACCATGAGAAATATCACAAAAAGAGGGGTGAGGCCTAATGGATTGCAAGAAGTGTGGCTTAACCTTGACTGAGGTAGATACAGAAGTTTACGAGTGCGATAACGTGGACTGTGAGGACTACCTGGTAGAGGAATCTCGCTTGAATAACCCCATCAAATATGTCTTGGCAGGCATTGGAATTCTTGCCATGGGGGAAAGTGGAATTCTTGCCATTGCTGGTTTATTGATAAACAACCCTGAAATGTCAATAGTTTCTATTGGTCTATCCATGGTTTGCTTTGCTATATTCTATGAGGGGGATAAAAATGACAAGATCCCTCTATAAATCTCATCAGGAAAAGAGCTCTTATTTTCCTTTTTTTGTGAAAAGGCACTCCAAACCACTTTCCAGGTACACGGAAGTCATAATGGGAATCTATTTTGTTTCCTCCATTGTCGCCCTGGTGATAGACAACGTGGTCCTGACCTTTATCTCAATGTTTCTTCTTTTGTTAGCAATTGCCTCTCTTTTTAACTGGAACACACAGAACATTCCAAGGGAGAGTGAACAATGAAAGCAGTTGAGAATTCAGTCAAGATCATTAAGAAACACCTGAATTCCCTGGTTGAAATATCAATCAATGGCAGGATTGATGCAATTGAAGGCCTGAAAGAGATTGATGCTGAGATCCTCCAGATTTTTGAAAGGCTGAAACTCAGGAGGGCCCAACCATGAATTACCAGTTTGATGCCTGGGCAGAAATCGAGAAAGAGTACAGGCAAAAACTCAACATCATTAACAAAAGGATAGGCTTTGTTCCAGTATATTTTGTACGGGAATGGGTGAAGAGGAATGGATTGGGAAAAGGTGACGAATCCTTTGAAGAGCTCATCCAGTACTACCAGCCAATATGGGCCGTAATCAGGCAGCATATAGTGGATACCCAGGGTGAGAAATGCAAATCCTGCGGTGATGATGTTTCCGGAAAAACCAACCGTGGAGGAATCAAATATTCCAACGCAGAGGTTGATCACATTCTCCCGGTCACCCTGGGTGGCATGGAATTTGACGTTTCCAATTTGAGGGTGTTGTGCAAACGGTGCAACACAGACAACCGCCCGGGGCTGAGAAACCAGAAGAAGATTAGCAACTGGATAGAAGAGGTGGAACTATGAAACAGAGGATAGTCTGCAGAATTCACCTGGAGAAGATCCAGGAAACCATAGGAAGGAAGAAAGTCAGGGAATCCTGGTTAACCGGGGATGAGAAACAGGCCTGCATGTATTGCACAAGAGAAGCGGAATACACGATTGAGATCAATCAGGAGATTCTGCTGATTTAAAGCGGGGGAAAAAGATATGCCAAAAAGATCAAGTAAATACAACATTGAAAAAATTGCAAACGAGAGCTGGAACAGAAAACTCACATTGCATGAGCTGAGATTCCTTCTTACTCATGCCAGGAGAGTCGAGATAGAATCGAATCTCCCTTACAATGTGAAGGATTTCTTTAAAAAACCAGAAGAATTAGCAATAGCAAGGCCGGGTATAGCCAATGAACTGGAGATTTCCACTCTATATTTCTGGAGTGGAAGGAAAATGGTTCCAATGAAGCCATTTTACGAAGAAAATGAGTTAATTTATTTTTATCGGATGCCAGGGCTTACACAAAAAGAGGAGAGTGGAATAACATGGTTGAATTGAGAAAGTTTTTAAGAATTGTGCGAAAAATGGGAATGAAAAAGAGCTGCATTAAGGGCCACTATTTCGAGACAGGAAACTGCAAAGGTTGCAGAATATCACTGGAAGAGATTCTGAGCGTGAAAGGAGTGGTAAAATGACAGAGGAAATAGTAATTAGTCCTGAGGACCTGAAATATTACGAGTACCTGGACAGGAAGTACCATGAGATTGTTTCTTTCCTTGGACAGACCTCGGGGTTTTTTGATCCAGTCAAACTCCCGATGTTTTTTGAAAAGACAGTTTTGACTTTCGACGCCTGGAATAAGAGTCGGATGAGAGAGATCTCCAGGAATGAATCAACTGAAGAGGTGGTGCAGTAATGCAAAAAAATCTGTATGGTGAAGAAGTAAAGGAAGCTGAGAGGGGAGTCCAGACTGAGAAAGGAGTCCAGAACCTGCCAGAACAATCAAATGTGAGCCGCCCTGGTGACAACGTATACATGGTCATAGGATTTCGTGGAGTAAATTCCTCAAGGTTTGAGCTGGGTGAGACTTATGTGAGAAGAGGCCCAAGGTGTGATTATGCACTTCAAATGTGCCACATGGCTGAACCTTTCCACGAATATTCAGTGATCCTGAAATATCTGTGCAGGTATTCAGATTTGCCTGCACCAGGAAGTTTCGAAAGAACGCAGCTTTTAGAAAAAATTGAACATATCAAGAAGGAGCTGAAAATAAAATGAGCTCTGGAGATTACATTCAGGACCACAATGAAAGAGTGCTGAGTGATGACGGGAGATTTGATCCTCCGGATTGTGAAGATTCCTTTGATCTGGTGAAGGACTACGTTGTCGAAGAGACAGACCAGAGGCAGTATGAGGCAAATAAAGCCCTTAAAGCAGCTTTAAAAACATTCTCCGAATCTGTCTTTTCTTTTGCCAGGGAAATTGCGTGTTCCATTGATGAGGCCATAGGAGCTGCACAAGAATGTATCGATGATTTCTGGCAAGAAGTAAGCGATGAATACAAGGAGAGGGAGGAGACAGAATGAAAATGAATGATAAGGAAAGAATCAGAAATGGTGGAAT
>JAJZKX010000081.1 GCA_021850745.1 Thermoplasmata archaeon | reverse complement strand
GACCCCTCTGGTCTCTAAAAAAATATTAGCATATTTGTTTTCCATCTCCATTGATGGGATTTTTGGAACATGACATATTATGTAGCTGCTTGCAGCATTCTGGTGATAATTAATGGCAGTAAAGAAGAGTGAACTCTACAATTCAATCTGGAAAGGCTGCGATGAACTGAGGGGCGGAATGGACGCTTCCCAGTACAAGGATTACGTCCTCGTGCTGCTTTTCATGAGATATGTTACCGATAAATATGGTGGAAAACCTGATTCTGATGTTCCTGTTCCAGAGGGTGGAAGTTTCAAGGACATAGTTATGCTCAAGGGAAAACCAGACATTGGAGACGGGATAAACAAAATCATAGCCAGATTTGCGGAGGCGAACGATCTTCAGGATGTGTTCAGAGAAGCAGACTTTAACGACAAGAGCAAACTTGGTGAAGGAAAGGATATGGTGGACAAGCTCTCAAAGCTTGTTGCGATTTTTGAGAATCCTGCTTTTGATTTCAGCAAGAATAGGGCGGAAGGGGATGATCTGCTGGGAGACGCATATGAATACCTTATGCGTAACTTTGCAACTGAATCAGGCAAGAGCAAGGGCCAATTTTACACTCCCTCTGAAGTATCGCAAATAATGGCCAAAGTTATAGGGATCAAAAATGCAACGAGATCCCAGACCGTTTATGATCCCACCTGCGGTTCCGGTTCACTACTGTTGAAGGCCGCGGATGAGACTGCTAATGGGATCACCATATATGGCCAGGAAAACGATGTTGCCACAAGGGCACTGGCTGTAATGAATATGTGGCTACACAGGAATCCCTCAGCTGAGATTTGGAGAGGGAATACACTTTCTGATCCACACTTTCTTGAATCGGGAAAGCTGAGAACATTCGATTTTGTGGTTGCCAATCCTCCCTTTTCAGCCAAATCCTGGACAAATGGATTAGATCCCCTACACGATCAGTTTGAACGGTTCGCTGATTTCGGAAGTACCCCACCTGCTAAGAATGGAGATTATGCATTCCTTCTCCACATGATAAAATCCATGAAGAGCACTGGGAAGGCAGCAGTGATTCTTCCATTGGGAGTGCTTTTCAGAGGAAATTCTGAAGGGATCATACGGAAGAGTATTGTTGAAAGAGGACACATAAAGGGCATTGTCAGCTTGCCACCTAACCTTTTCTACGGCACCAGTATAGCTGCCTGTATCCTTGTGCTTGACAAGGAGAATGCCAAAGAAAGAAGGCCTATATTCATGATTGCTGCTCAGGATGGTTTCACAAAGGATGGAAACAAGAACCGTCTCCGAGCCAGAGATATACATAAGATTGTGGATGTTTTCAACAATCAGATTGAGGTCCCAAAGTATTCCAGATTGGTAGAATACAACGAGATTGAAGAGAATGATTTTAATCTGAATATTTCACTTTACGTTGACAGCACAGATGAGGAAGACCTCCAGGACATAGAAGCCCATTTACTTGGAGGAATACCTCGTAGAGACATTGATGAACTGAACGCTTTTTGGAAAGCGTTTCCAAATCTTAGGGAAAAGCTTTTCAGAGAGAGTTCAAGGCCAGGTTATTTTGATTTGAACTTAGACCCGGATGAGAACAGAACTGCCATAATTGGGAGTCAAGAATTAACAGAATTTACTGAAAAGGTTCAAGACATTTTCAGGAAATGGTGCCAAGAATTCAAACCAATGCTAAAGGAGCTAAAGGCGGGGTCCAATCCAAAATCAGTTGGGAAGGAATTATCTGAATCGATCCTTGAACACTTTTCAGGCATTGATCTCATAGAGAACTATGATGTCTACCAGGATTTCATGACCTACTGGACGGAAACAATGCAGGATGATCTATACTTGATATCTTCAGATGGATGGAAGGCAAATGTAGAACCTGTCAAGGACAAGAAAGGAAAAATCACAGGTTGGGACTGTCCTCTGCTTCCCAAGGATATACTTGCAAGCATATATTTTACGGATCTGAAAGGAAAATTAGAAGAACTGGAATCTGAACTTGAATCAGTAACTGCTGAGAAAGACGACATGGAGGAGGAAAGCTCGGTAGATGATGATCTTTTTTCAGACGTGAGAAACGATAAAGGCAAAATTACCAAGAACAGTATTCCTCAAAGAATACAGAAGATTTCGAATAATGCTGATTACAAAGAAGAGTTGGATGCATTGAATCGGTATATGAAACTTCTGGAGAAGGAAGCAGACATAAACAGTGATATTAAAGCTCTCCAAGGTCTTATTGACACAAGGTTACGTGAAAAATTCAAGGCACTTAATGAGGAGGAAATTAAGGAATCAGTTATAGAAAATAAGTGGTTCATGAGCCTTGAGACTTCACTAAATGGTAAGGTTGAACTTCTATTTCATAGGCTTTTGGCGGATATTAGAAAATTGGATGATCGCTATTCTGTCCCATTACCAAGGCAAAGTAACATCGTGTTAGAATTAGGAGAACAGGTTGAGAAACATCTAAAGGGACTGGGATTTAAGTGGTAACTCAATCCTTGAAAAATGAAAAAAAGAAAACAGTAATAGGTACAATTCCAGAAGATTGGGACATTATTGATATAGAAAAATCATCTTTCCTCAAAGGTAGAATTGGTTGGCAGGGGTTAACTACAAAAGAATACCTGTCTATGGGCGAATTTTTTTTGGTAACAGGCACTGAGTTTAACAACGGAAGTATAGACTGGTACAGATGCAATTATGTTTCAAAAAAGAGGTATGACCAAGATACAAACATAAAGCTTCGAAAAAATGATATTTTAGTTACGAAGGACGGAACTATAGGTAAAGTAGCTTTTGTGAATTCATTACCGCTCCCAGCTACACTTAACAGCGGTGTTTTCGTTATAAGACCATTAAATGAAAGCTATGCCCCAAAGTACCTCTTTTATGTGCTACAATCTAATTATTTTAAAAGGTTCATAGAAACTTTGAAAGCAGGTTCGACCATATCTCATTTGTACCAATATTCTTTCAAAAACTTTACTTTCCCTTTGCCAAAACTTCCAGAACAACAAAGAATTTCAAAAATTCTCTCAGACACTGACGCCCTGATAGAATCGCTTGGTGTACTGATCTCCAAAAAGAAAAACATAAAGCAAGGTCTTTTGCAAACACTTCTCAAAAGAGGCATAGGACACACAAAATTTAAGAAGACCGAAATTGGAGAGATTCCAGAAGATTGGGACATCAAACAATTAGCTGACCTCACGTATGTAGTTTCCGGGTTTGGGTTCCCTATCCGATACCAGGAAAGACAGACGGGCGCATTTCCTTTTTTTAAAGTAAACGATTTAAATTCGTGTGGCAAAGTGGTGATAAATTCTAATAACTATGTAGATGAGCCAGAATTAAGAACCCTTAGGGCTAAAGCGTACCCAAAAGGGACCATAATTTTTCCTAAAATCGGTATGTCAGTGTATCTGAATAAATACAGAATTTTGGGTGTTAAAGGCACATTTGACAACAATGTTGCAGGCGTTATTCCAATGTCAATAAATGGTGATTTTCTCTATTATTATTTTGTTGGCTGCATTAACCTTAAATCTTTATCTGGCGAAAGTGCAGTTCCTTCAATTAGAAAGTCTACTCTCCAAAAATTAAAAGTACCAATTCCTCCAAATGTGGAACAAGAATCAATCTCAAACATTCTCACCAATTTAGATAATGAAATCCAGTTATTGGAGCAAAAAAGAGATAAATATAAACTGCTTAAAACAGGCATGATGCAGCAACTCCTGACTGGGGGTATCCGGGTAAAATGACTGATGTGGGGCAACGGGAAAGAAACACCCAGGAGCGTGTCATACGGTTTTTCACTCAGAAATTAGGATACCAATACCTTGGAAACTGGAGACAGAGAGACAATAGCAATATTGAGAAAGAACTATTGAGAAAATATCTCAAAGAACAGTCAAACACTGAGACTGCAATTGAAAATACCCTATTCGAACTGGAAAAGGTTGCTGCAGATGTGAGTCAAAGTCTGTATGAAGTAAACAAGGAATTCTACAACCTTCTAAGATACGGAATCGGGGTAAAGGAATCCCTAGGTGAGAACTATCAGACAGTTGAAGTCATTAACTGGAAAGAACCAGACCGAAACCATTTCTATATCGCTGAGGAGGTCTCTGTGAAAGGCCAGCATGAAAAGATACCTGACATTGTTCTCTACGTAAATGGCATTGCTTTGGCAGTGCTTGAGCTGAAGAGGAGCACTGTGTCAGTATCAGAAGGAATAAGGCAGAACCTGGACAGTCAGAGTGACCGGTTCATCAAAGGTTTCTTCAACACCATACAGCTGATTATGGCAGGCAATGACACTGAAGGCCTGCGGTACGCCACCACCCAGACTCCAGCAAAATATTACCTGAAATGGAAGGAAGACATTGGCATAAAAGAGAGACTAGATAAGCATCTTTTCGCACTGTGCAACAGACAAAGACTACTGGAAACAATTCACGATTTCATTGTTTTTGACAGCGGTACCAAGAAGATCTGCCGCTATAACCAGTATTTTGGTGTCAAGGCAGCACAGGAAAGCCTTATGAAGAAAGAGGGTGGAATCATATGGCATACCCAGGGTAGCGGAAAAAGTCTTACCATGATCTGGCTGGCCAAGTGGATACGAGAGAACCTGCCCAATCCCAGGGTATTGATTATAACAGACAGGGAAGAGCTTGACGAACAGATTGAAAAGTTCTTCAACGGTGTCAATGAAGAGATATATCGAACAAAGAGTGGCAAGGATCTCATAAATCAGGTCAACAGTCCTGCACCATGGCTGATGTGCTCACTGATTCATAAGTTCCGCTCTGCTGAAGAACCAAGCTATGAGGATTTTATCAGGGGATTTAAATCAGGTATCCCACCAGATTTCAAACCGAAAGGAAACCTGTATATCTTCGTTGATGAATGCCACAGGACCCAATCAGGTGATCTTCACGAAGCAATGTCTAAGCTCCTTCCGGAATCAGTCTTCATAGGATTCACCGGAACTCCTCTTCTAAGAGAGGACAAGAAAAGGAGCATAGAGGTCTTTGGAAGGTATATTCACACATACAAATATGATGAGGCAGTTCAGGACAATGTAGTGCTGGATCTCCAGTATGAGGCAAGAGAAGTTGAACAAACCCTCACTTCCCAGGATAAGGTAGACAAATGGTTTGAAGCAAAGACCAGAGGCCTCAATGACATAGCAAAAGCTGATCTCAAGAGACGCTGGGGTACAATGCAAAAGGTCCTGAGTTCACAGGCCAGGCTCAACAGAATTGTTGCTGATATCCTGCTTGATATGGAAACTAAGGATCGTCTGAAAAGTGGAGCCGGCAATGCCGTACTTGTCGCAGGTTCCATATATGAAGCCTGCAAGTATTACGATCTGTTCCAGAATAATGGGCTCAGGAAATGTGCCATAGTAACATCATACAATTCAGGCATAGAACAGATAAAGGGAGAAACAGTAAGTGAAGAGGATGAGACGGATAACCAGTTCAAGCACGATATCTACGAAAAGATGCTCAATGGAAAGGATCAGTACCAATTTGAACTGGAAGTAACAAGAAAGTTTGTGAATGAACCAGGACAGATGAAACTGCTCATTGTGGTTGACAAGCTTCTAACAGGCTTTGATGCACCACCGGCAACATATCTGTACATAGACAAGAGCATGCGGGATCATGGTCTATTCCAGGCCATATGCAGGGTTAACAGATTGGATGGAGAGGACAAGGAATATGGTTTCATTATTGATTACAAGGATCTCTTTGAGAGCCTCAATGAGGCCATTAAGGATTACACCTCAGGCGCTTTAGACGGATACGATCCAGATGATGTCAGGGGACTCATCAAGGACAGGCTTCAGACGGTGAAGGGCGACCTTGAGAATTCCCTGGAACAGATCAGGACCATATGTGAACCAGTGAAACCTCCAAAAGACAGCAGTTCATACATTGTGTACTTCTGTGGGGATACAGAAAACCCTGATGATCTAAAAGATCATGAGGAAAGGAGGCTGAAACTTTACAAACTGACCTCTAAGTTGGTCCGTTCTTATGCAGACATCGCCAGTGATATGCAGAAGGCAGGGTACGATGAAAAACAATCCAAGAAAATCAAGGAAGAAGTTGCTCGTTTTGAAAGAGTGAGAAGTGAGATTAAGCTGGCAAGTGGGGACTACATAGATCTCAAAGCATATGAGCCTGCAATGCGGCATCTTATCGATGCATATATAGATGCAAGTGAAAGCAAAGTAATCTCTGCATTTGATGACCTGTCCATCATAGATCTAATAAATGAAAAAGGAGTAGAATTTATTGAAAACCTTCCTGATGGTATCGGGAAGAATAAAACTGCAGTTGCAGAAACCATAGAGAACAATGTAAGAAAGATCATAGTTGACATGAACCCAACAAATCCAATTTACTATGGCAAAATGTCGTATCTATTGGACTCCTTGATATTGGAGCGCAAGAAAAACGCATTGGAATATGGCGAATACCTGAGGAAAATTGTTGAGCTTGCAAGGAGAGTTAAGAGTTCTTCAGGTAACGAATACCCAAAAACAATCAATTCCAAGGCAAAGAGGGCACTTTATGATAACCTGAACAGTAATGAGGAACTTGCAGTTGCTCTTGACAAAAGTATAAGGGAAAACAGATTTGACGGATGGCGAGGAAATAGAATTAAAGAGAGAGTAATAAGAAATCACATAAAGCAGACCCTAGAGAGTTTCGGAATAACAGATGAAAACGAACTTGAAAAAGTAATGAATCTGGTGAGGAATCAGGATGAATACTAAGATTGGCAAACTTGTAATGGCTGATCTTGAGGTTTTGACAGTCAGGAAAAATATCAAGAATATCCATATAGGGGTTTATCCACCAAATGGGAGAGTCAGGGTTGCCGCCCCTTTGAGAACTACAGATGAAACCATCAGGTTGATCGTGCTCTCCAAAATCCCTTGGATAAGGAAGCAACGAGACAAATTTACTAGACAGGAAAGGGAAACGCCAAGAGAATATGTGACAGGCGAAAGCCACCACTTCATGGGTCAGCGATACCTTCTAAATGTTGTTCAGGGAGCATACAGGCCCGGTGTTCAATTGAATGGCATGAAACGTATGGATATGTGTGTAAACCCTCGTTTGAGCTATGAGAATAGGGCCAGATTGATGGAAAGATTCTACAGGATGGAATTGAGCAGATTACTGGATTCATTGGTTCCAAAATGGGAGGAAAAACTCAATGTACATGCCAATGACATCCGTATCAGAAGAATGAAGACAAAATGGGGTTCAGCGAACGTAAACGCTAAAAGAATCTGGTTTAACCTGGAATTGGCAAAGAAATCCCCTAACTGCATATCCTATGTAGTCGCCCATGAACTTACACATTTGATTGAAAAGGACCACAGCAAACATTTCAAGGAAATCATCGAATCCGTGATGCCTAACTGGAGACAATACCGGGATGAGCTGAATTCATTTATTTCCGGGGACGAGAACTG
>JAJZKX010000080.1 GCA_021850745.1 Thermoplasmata archaeon | reverse complement strand
TTCACAATGTCTGGTATTCCGGAAACCAAGGCTCGCGAACATCACCACGATGGGGTAAATCTGCCATGGCTTGTTCACAACCCGGAACAGGGGATGGAAGTACCTGTTTAATAAGCCCCTTCTTGAAAGCAAATCTTCAATGTCCAGTGTTTCCCCGTTTCCTTCGCGGAGGTTTCTGTAAATTCTATAGATTCCAAGAGCTATGACCACATTCATCAGCCCGATAATCCAGAGAAAGGCTCCTGATACTGCCGTACCAATTATGGCCCCATTTGCCTGCAGGGCTGGTATTCCACCGGCTACTGTCCTTGTGAAGAAAATCAGTGCCACTATGAGGGTAACAACCACAGTCGAATGCCCGAGGGAAAACCATGTTCCAACAGACACAGTATTTTTTCCCTCCTGCATAAGCTTCCTGACAGTATTGTCGATTGCTGCAATATGGTCTGCGTCGACCCCGTGCCTCAGGCCAAGGACATATGCAACTATGGCGAGCCCTGCAAGAATCACCGAAGTTCTGCCTATTAATATGGATGCAGCAATACCAGATGCTGTTGCAAGAGCTATGGGAACATAAAGCAAGAGAGCCCTGCCAGAACCTGGCCCAGTTTCATCGTGGTGATGTTCGCGAGCCTTGGTTTCCGGAATACCAGACATTGTGAATTTCCTGCTCCATGAGTATTTTCCTTCCATATTAATAGGATGTGAACTTTTGCAAAGAAACGTTTTAATCGCAATCAATATAATCTGATGAATGGAGTCCCTCTCACCGGTAAATGAAACCAATAAGCAGCAGGAGTCAATTCTTGAAAGGGTCAGACAGCTGGTTTCCTCTCCTTTTGCACAGGACGTTAACAGGAGGGCAGATGAATTCATGGCCTTCAAGTCTGCAACCAAGGAGAGTATTTTCGGAGAACTGTGCTTCTGCCTCCTCACAGCAAACACTTCTGCGGAGATGGGTGTGAGGACCCAACAGGCCATTGGAACTGATGGTTTCATAAATCTGGACCAGGCTGAACTGAGAAATGCCCTCAGGAACGCAAAGTACAGGTTCTACAACCTGAGAAGCGAGTTTATAGTGCAATCGAGGTGGATAATTGACGAACTTCCTGCACTCATAAATTCGGATGATCCATTCAGCAGCAGGGAATACCTCATAGAAAACATCAAGGGTATCGGTTACAAGGAAGCTTCCCATTTCCTGAGGAATGTGGGTGTGTTCAGCTTCGCCATCCTTGATAAACATATTTTGAGGATGCTTCTTTCCCAGAAGCCGGATCTTAATATCAAGGTTGCTTCAAGGAAGAATTATCTGGCTACAGAGCAGGTTATTCTACAGATGGCAGACGATATGGGGCTTCAACCAGGGATACTTGACCTCTTTATGTGGAAAATCGCTACTGGAAAGCTAATAAAATAGCCCGCCATGTTATCCTAGATTGGGCATGTCTCTATCTTTCCTTGATGTGAAGAGGGCTGACAAGAATTACGAGTTCTTCTACGGGGACCTTTACAGCCTCATGGCAAATGCAGGCTCCAGAGTTGCGGAGACTGTGGAAAGCCTGTACGGGAAGGGCAAAAGGATCCTCGTGGTCTGCGGCTCAGGTAACAACGGTGGTGATGGCTTTGTTGCCGCGCGCATTCTATCGACCTCAAATGATGTAACTGTATGTGCAGTCTCAGGAGGGGAAGGGATGAAAACCGAAGAATCCAGGAAAGCCGCCAGGGAATACAAAGGGAAATTAATAGCACCCGCGGATGCAAGCGGGGCAGCCTCATCAGCTGAAATCATAGTTGACGCCCTTCTCGGATCAGGAATTGTCGGCGAACCCAGGGAACCATATGCAGGCCTCATAAGGGCAATCAATTCTTCCGGAAAGAAAGTGGTTTCAGTTGACATACCTTCAGGGCTTGGCTCACGGACACGGGTTAAGCCCAATATAACAGTGACATTCACCGAGGCCAAGCAGGGAATGACTAAACAAAACTCCGGGAAGATTGTGGAGGCAGGTATAGGGATACCTGAAAAGGTCTTTACGCATAACGGGCCTGGAGAATTCGCCTACTACAGGCTTCCTGGAAAGGACTCACACAAAGGTATGAACGGCAGCGTCGCAATGGTTTCCGGATGGGCCTTCCATGGCTCCGCCATAATAGCTTCCATGGGTGCAATCAGGGCTGGGTCTGACCTTGTGAGAATATATGCGAGGCACGAGAACCGGGTCATTTTGAGCTCATATAGCCCTGACATAATCGTAAGGGATGCTGAAAACAGGGAAATACTTGAAGAAATCAGAAAGAGCGACACCATCCTCATTGGTTCAGGCTTAGGGAAAAACCAACCCATGGACGAAACAGTAAGGGCAATTAAGGATTTCAAAGGCACAATCGTGCTTGACGCGGAAGGTCTCGAACTCGCTTCCAGGATAAGGAAAACTTGCCCGGAAACAGGATTGATTCTCACTCCGCACCGGGGAGAATTCCGGAGAATTACAGGGAAAGAGCCCAATGAGGCGAATGCAGTGGAATTTGCAAAGAAATTGAAGTGTACCATGATACTCAAGGGAGCCATAGACGTTGTAACTGACGGAAAAAGGACACGGTACACCGAAGGGGGTAACCCCAGGATGACCATGGGTGGAACAGGAGATCTGCTTGCTGGAATTGCCAGTGCAATTAGCACAAGGGTCGAAGATCCATTCAACGCCGCTTGCCTCGCCTCATTCATAAACAAGAGGGTGGGCGATATGTGCTTCAGGCAGAAATCCTACTGGTATACAATAGAGGACATGATTGGTGCAATACCTGATGTTATGAAAATGTCTGAAGGCACTGCCATGGTTTTATGAATTTTCGGGCACAACGAAAAAATTACAGTCAAATAGATTTAAATCAGTTGAGGAGTTTTTAGGAGAGGCTTCATGGAATCCTCTAAACTGCTCGGCGCTGAGGGTGAAGAGCGTCATTTATGGAATAATCTTTACGAGATATTCAGGGCGAACGTTGAACAAAACAGGAGCAACCCGCTCATCATCTTTCATGGAAAGCACGTGTCATATTACTCAGTGCTTTCAATGGTTGATTCCATGGCAGAGTCACTGAAATCCAAGGTTAACATCTCCAAGGGAGATTCAGTTGCCATCTGCCTGCCACTTTCACCGCAGTTTTTTGTTACATTGCTTGCGCTGCAGAAAATAGGTGCAGTAGCAGTCCCGCTTGACCCCGATATCAAGACCTACGAACTGCATAACATATTGGGCCTGCTCAAGCTGAAATCGGTGGTATGCCTCAGCACTACGGACCTGGTGATTGACCAGGGCCATTACATTGAATCCGTTATCCTCGTGAGGTTGCAGGACTTCCTCCCATTCGAAAAATCCGTCGCAGTCACTGCGAAAACCCTGGGAAAGCATGCCTCTGGAATTTCCAAGGAGTTGAAGATATTCAGGTTTACAGACTTGATATATGAGGCAAAGGGGGAGGGCACCCTCGTTGATACCGAAAAGGACATCTCCGTTGGGCTGATCTCTGCCTCCAGGTCCGGAGATGTTCAGGCAATGTTATTCACAGCCTCCAATCTTCTGGAGTCTGCATCTTCCATTTCCAAATCCCTGCCACAGTCCAAAGGCCGGTTCAAGATCGCTTCTTTTCTTCCTCCTTGGGTGCCTGCTTCCTTCCAGTTTTCAGTTACTCTCCCGATTCTAATGGGAGGTACAGTCATAACGTCCGTCAGAAGGGAAGATTATTACATGAATTTCTTCACCAGCAGCCTTTACGACTGTGAATACATGATCACTTCCCCATGGGATCTCAGTGAGATTATTAGTGAGAAAATCCCAAACATGGCAATCAAGAGCCTCAAGGGGATCATAACAGGAACATATCTTCTTAACGGGGAGATACGGCAGGGAATAGAGAAGATATATGGAACAAGGGTCCTGGAGTATTACGGAATACCAGAGATGCTTGGGGTCACTCACATGCAGCCAAACGACAGGGCGAAACAGAAACCAGGAAGCCCCGGCATCCCCATTCCAAAGGTGGAGGCAAGGATACTGGAGGAAAAGTCACACCAGGAGGTATCTCCCGCTGCAATTGGTGAGCTATACCTCAAGGGCCCCGGACTTTTCACTTTGCTTGTCCCAGAGTTGCCAGGGGACAGCCAGTACTTCCTGGACGGATTCTTTGACTCCGGTGACATTGCTAGCATTGATGAGGATGGCCTCTACCGTATTGAGGGGAGAATGAGGGAAGCAATCACATCACATGGCATAATGGTGAGTTCCCATGAGATTGAGAAACTCATAGGCGGGGTTGAGGGAGTCAAGGAAGTTGCCGTGGTAGGCGTAGCCGAGAATACAGGAAATGAATACATACTCGCGGTGGTGTCATCAGAAAGCGAGGGGGACGGTCTTTCCAACAAAATTATGCAGGCATGCAGGAAATCTCTTTCAAAATACAAGGTACCACATAAGATAGAATTCCGGAGAGAGTTGCCAAAGAGCATGTCAGGGAAGGTGCTTAAGAGGCAGATAATAGACGAACATCGCAGACAGGAACACAATGGGGCCACAAAATAAAATTTCCTTCCAATGCCATATAGGTCAATGAAAAGGTTTTTCAATTGTACCGCCTGAAGAAACTAATGACCATGGGGCATAGATTTCGAAAGATTGCAGTCTTAGTGGCCCTGATAGTAGTCCTGTCAATATTATCTGCAGATTTTCCAGGCAGTCCGGGAAATGGAGGCTCATCCAATATCCTGCAGAAGGGCCTTGGCCCGGATTATTCCCTGAAAACCGTACCTTTCCTGGGAGGCACCGCTGTTTTCAATTCTAGCGCCTACACCGGGAACATGGGCGTGGATATCATATTCAACTTCAGCAAACAGGCTTCCCTGAACTCGCTTCTGAACAATCTTTCCAACCCTGCCAGCAGCCAGTTCCAGCATTACCTGACAGCTTCTCAGTTCAACAGCCTTTATGATCCAGCGGAGTCGACATACTCGTCATCCATTTCATATTTCAGCCAGCACGGCTTGCATATCAGCGAGGAATTTCCAAACAGGCTTGTCCTGGCGCTAACAGGCTCTGCCAAAAACTTCTCAAGCGCCTTCCACACTAATATAACAGGTTACAACAGCGGTGCTGTTCCAATTTTCGCACCTAATGCATCTCCTATGCTTCCTGCATGGCTCTCCACTTCGGTAAACACCGTGATTGGGCTAAACAGCCAGTACAGCGACACTGCTCTTAACCTGAACATAGCCGGGCTCAGGCAATTCGTGCCCAATCTGACAAATGCCGCCGGAAAACCTGCGCTGGCGAGTTCATACAGTTACCCCAAGGTTCACGTCCAGAACGGAGTGCAGTTCTTCTATGGATCGCAGCTGCAGCCAGCTTACAATGAGACACCCCTGCTGAACAAAGTGCTTCCCACGAACGAAGTTATAGCAACACTGCTTTGGGGGGGCTCTTACAAATCTGGCGGGAACACCTTTTATACAGGTGCTTACAACCCTTCAGACCTCTCTTCTTATTTCAACAATACCCTTGCTTCTACAGGTGAGCCACTGCCAAAAGTATACGGTGTTCCCGTGGGCAATGCAGTGCCCCCGGGTACTTCGGCCCAGAATGATACTTCCGGCGCGGTGGTGGAAAACACACTTGATCTTGAAATGGTTGGAAGCCTTGCGCCGGGGGCTTCAATTTACAATGTCTATGGCCAGAACAGCACCCTTGCAGATGTTACGCTGGCCTTTGAAGAGGTGCTAAGTCCCCAATCTCCGTACTCAGGTTTGAACAATGTGTCCGTGATCTCAAATTCATGGGGCTCCAATGACACTGTCGTGACCCAGTGGAATCAGTTGCTCGAGGAGTGCCAGGCACGCGGAATAACGGTTCTTGCCAGCACTGGAGACAGTGGAAACGACTACAATAGCGCAAAGAGCGTAAGCAATAGCGAGTATGTGCAGTTCCCATCCACAGCTGCATACAACTCGTACGGTGTCGTTGCAGTTGGTGGCACCAATATATCTGTAAACACAAACCAGTTCAGCAGCTCATATCTGTCGCTGGTAAACCAGCAGGCCTGGTACGAGCCAGCCCCCCAGTTCTCGTCTGGAACGCTGGGCACCGTGGGGGGCATAAGCAGTCTTTACACAGAGCCGATTTGGCAGCTGGATTCTCAGGCAAACACTGTCATCAGGGGAGGCGGAAGGGCTGTTCCTGACATTTCAGCCATTGCCAACAATACAATCATCTATTTCTCAAATACTACCGGAGCCAATTATTACACAGTCTCAGGCACAAGCATCTCTTCCCCTGTGGCCGCAGGCATTATCGCTGAAATGAATGCATACCGGTCAACCGAACACCTTGGCAACCTGGGATTCCTGGACCCATATTTTTACTTACTCGGCACCCAGCAATACAGTAACTCCTCAATTAAGCCCTACCTCACTCCATTTTTTGATGTAACAACAGGCCACAACATGGTTTACAGTGCCCTCAAGGGATACGACCTGGTCACTGGCATGGGCTCTATGGATGCATACAATATGGCCATGGATCTCTCCCAGAAAACATACAATGTGTCTTTCAGGGAAACGGGCCTGGTTTCCCACACCACCTGGTATGTACAGGTAAATGGCATAGAGTTTAACTCAACCAGTACCTACCTTAACGTAAGCCTCATAAACGGCACCTACAATTTCCAGGTCCAGAATGTCGGAAACAAGGTAGCTGAACCCACCGGCGGTTACCTTAATGTGAGCGGTTCATCTGTGAACAGGGATCTTGCCTTTGTTACTGGATATACGGTTACTTTCTCTGAAAGCATGCTTCCTGCCGGGACTTCATGGTACATACAGTCTTGGAACTATACAAAAGCAACTTTCTCCAACCAGATTTCCATGCTTTTCCCCAGTGGTGCATTCAATTATACCGTGCATTCAGGAGACCCGAACTATTACGGCTCTAGTGGCTTCTTCAATGTAGGGACCTCATCCAAAACAGTGAACGTAAACTTCACCCTTGGCACCTTCAATGTTTCATTTGTTGAAACCGGGCTTCCTGCTGGGCAGAACTGGATGGTTAAGACCAATAACATAACCCAGGAATCAACAGGCACGTACCTGAATTTCTCACTGCCTGGGGGAGAACACACATTCACTGTGCCAGCTTCGGGAGCTTACATAGGGAATTACACAACATTCACAATGAATACCAATGGTGCCAACAGGACATTTTACATAACCTTCGGATTTGGATATTTTGTAACATTCAACCTGTCTGGCCTTCCAGCAGGTTACAGCTGGAACCTGCTGATCTCCACGTACAACGTTTCGAGCACGAACAGTACTATTACGGTTGAGCTTCAGAATGGCTCATACATCTTCCACGCTTACTATTTCAACGGACTGCAGAATATAAACTACGATGGAAACGTCACGATTTCCGGTAGCAACATTATCATAAACCTTACTGCCGGATCGCAGCCATTCAATTATGAATATTATGCCTTCTACGGTGCGCTTTTCATTGTGG
>JAJZKX010000079.1 GCA_021850745.1 Thermoplasmata archaeon | reverse complement strand
GAAGACCCGCAGCTTACCCTTAATTTCTCCACATTCTTCCAGAGCGGCAGCCTGCTGGGCCTGTACGGTACCCTTATCGGCCTTCTGCTCACTGCTTATGCCATGATTGTTGCCGTTCTACCGCTGTTCTCAACTGAGAGCCTTCAGAAGCCTATATTTTCACAGATAAACAGGCTGTTTGTTTTCACAATTCTGGACGGGACACTCCTGCTACTGATCTATTTCACAGGAGGGCTCATACCATTGTTTTTTGTCAGGAGCCCGCTGTTCATTGATATGGAGATTTTCTTCTTCTTCTGCCTCATGATTGGGCTGATTTTCTGTGTGCTCACATTATCCGATCTTTTCAAGATTATCAGGAAGCGCGGCTCAAGATAGCCTGGATCAGAGTTCCATGAAGCCATTTCGTGGAGTCCTGATGCATGCAGTTGGTTATTTATCCCTCTGTTCTGTTAACCACTAATGTCAGATGAAAGCCTGCAGGAATATGTCATCTCCATGAGGAGATACTTTCACGAGAATCCAGAATTGAGTTTCCAGGAAGCCAATACAATCTCTACTATCAGGAAAGAACTGGAAAATATGGGACTCGAAGTTCATGAGGTTAAGGGAGGAGGGCTTTACGCTGACATACAAGGCACAGAAGGTGGCAAGTCAGTGGCCCTGAGGGCAGATATGGATGGCCTGCCAATAATTGAGGACACGGATCTTCCTTTCAAATCAAGGAATCATGGGGTCATGCATGCCTGTGGCCATGATGCCCATGTTGCAATGCTTCTGGGGGTAGCCAAAAGAGCACTTGAAATGAAATCGGGGTTCAGGGGTAAAATAAGGCTGCTTTTCCAGGTTGCGGAAGAGAGGCCACCGGGCGGTGCTGTAAATCTCATAGATGCGGGGGCCCTGAAAGGCATCGACTACGTTCTGGGGCAACATGTCATATCCTCATTTGAAGCCGGGAAGGTTGCAACATTCCGCAGGGAAGCAATGGCCAATGCTGATGAGTTCAAAATTAGAATAATCGGAAGGGGAGGGCATGGGTCTGCGCCGCATGAAACTGTTGATGCACTGGTTATAGCAGCTGAATTTGTTTCCGAAGCACAAACCATTGTTTCCAGGATGATTGATCCTTTCCTTCCATCAGTAGTTACTTTCGGCACCTTCAATTCCGGATTCAGGTACAATGTAATTGCACCCACAGCTGACCTGACAGGCACTGTCAGGACATTCCACAGGGAGGTCCAGGCAAAAATAAAGTCAGAACTTGAAAATGTCCTAAGGCACGTATGTGCTGCATACGGGGCGGAATACCAGTATGAATATTCTGAAGGCTACCCCACTGTCCTCAATACCCCGGAAATAACGGAAGTGGTTGATGCTGTTGCAGGGGAGCATTTAGGAAAGGAAAACGTCCTGCATCCAAACCCATCCATGGGAGGGGAGGATTTCGCCTACTACCTGCATAAAGTTCCTGGAACATTCTACTTCCTAGGTGTGGGAAACGCCGCAAAGGGGATTACCAGCCCACAGCACAGCCCAACTTACACTGTTGATGAGGACGCACTGGAAAAGGGAGTGGAAATTCTGCTAGGGAGTGCACTCAGGTTGCTTGCCTGAGGCAGGATTTTCGTCTATCCCTATAACGCCATTCTTAATAGGAAGATGATAATATTTTTCAGTGAGTTAAACGGCCGCTGAAAATTTTAATCCTGTATTTTTCCTCGAATCCATAGGATCATTTGCCATAGTGCTTGCGCTGCTGATCTTGTACAGGAAGCGTGGCCTTGAGCTGGCAGTCCTGGCCATTTCTGCAGTGTCTTATTTCCTTGCAATCGCCCTTAAGACTGTTCTGCAGAGCTTCACCCTTGCCGGCATTGAGTCAGCTTTCGGATATTCAAGTGTTCCAACAGCGCTGTATTTTGGGGCCCAGACTGCAATTTTTGAAGTCTTCGGGGCTTATCTGTTTGTTTTAGCCTTCAGGAGGCATATCAGGCAGAAGAATGCTGAGGCATACGGCCTTTCCCTGGCTTTCTGGGAGAACGGGGTGCTGCTTGGCCTCCTGCCTCTCATAAGCCTGGTTTCAGATTTCTTCATTATTGCTTCAGGGCCGCCATCCCTGAGTTCTCTAGTTTCAGGCGAGCTCCAGAAGTCCAGCCCCGGCCTGTTTGTAGGAACCCTTCAGGCTTTGCCAGTAATAGGTTACTCCATACTGGAGAGGGTATCCTCGCTCATGTTGCACTTTGCCTGGGGATTTCTCGTTGTGACCTCGATATCATTCAGCAGGAAACGCTACCTTGCATATGCAATCCCCATAGGCTTTGTTGACAGTGTGGTGCCATTTGCAGGAATCCTAGGCCTTCCATTGACTGAGGCAATATTCTTTGCCATAGGGGTTGCAGCGCTTTTCCTCGTGCTTGCTGTGCGGAAGAATGTTTCAAAAATTGTTCCGGAGGAAATAAATGGGAGGACATCCGCTGGCCCCCGGAACTGAAGGCCAGTGTTCCATCGTGAGCTTAATTCTTAGGTGCAAAGGCTTCCATGCTGATGGAGAGGTTAACCTTGTCCCCTACCATCAGGCCTCCGCCTTCAAGGACCATGTTCCATTTCACGCCGAAATCCTGCCTGTTGATTGTTGTTGAGGCGGTCAGCCCGAATCGCAGGTTTCCGTACGGGTCTGTTATGACGCCGCTGTGTTCCCCTTTCAGTGTTACTTCCTTTGTGATTCCACGAATTGTAAGGTCGCCCACTACTTCCAGGTCCTCGCCTTTTGCATTTATCTTCTTTGTGACAAAGGTAATATCCTGGAACTTTTCGCTGGCAAAGAGGTCATCGGACCTGAGATGGTTGTCCCTGTCCTGGTTTCCTGTGGCTATGCTCTTTGCCTTTACGACGACCTTTGCCTTCATGGTGCTGAAGTCATCCGCGTCTCCAATGATCTCGCCGTCAAAATCCTCGAATTTACCCCTTACTGTTGAAATCATCATGTGCTTGACACTGAATTCCATGGCGGAATGTGCCTTGTCAATTGTCCAGTTCTTAACTGCCATGGTACCAAATTGTGTCTTCTTATTTATAACTTACCTTCAGTAAGTTAATACATAAATTACATTCAATTTAGAGAATACATTTAAATACTGTCAGTAACTTATTATAGGTAAGATGGTGGTGAGTAAAGTTACTGAAGTGATAACACACGAGAGTCCCATAGAGGAGACCTGCCCCATTGTGAATGCGATCAGGGAGATAGGCGGCGAATGGAAACTCATAGTGATCAGGTATCTGGCTGACGGCCCGCAGGGTTTCAACGATCTCATGAAGACAATTCCCGACGTGAATTCCAAGACTCTTGCCGCCACCCTTAAATATCTTGAAGAAAAGAGCATAATAAGCAGGGTGGTTGAGAGCACCAGGCCCTTCAGGGTAAAATACTCACTCACGGAAAAGGGCACATCCCTTGGGGGAGCACTATCAGACCTAAAGAAATGGGGAGAGCAGTGGATCGGGAAGACAAAGCCCGTAAAATCGGCTAAGGCATTGCCCCACTCCTAAGATATTCGGTTTAAAAGTTAATAGGGGCACTCAGGTATTTCATCTGGTCAAAATGACTTCGTATAGTTTTAGGTGCAAGGATATCGGAATGGACTGCGGATTTGAGACGAAAGCCGATTCAATGGAATCAATTATGCCAAAAATAACCAAGCATGCCTCTGAGGTACATAACATTAAGCAGATGCCCGAGGACCTGAAGAAGAAGGTTTCTGCAGCCATTAAGGTAATGCACTGACTGAAAGAAATCGAGCCAATCTTTTTCTTCTTTTTTCTCTTTTCAATTGGGAAGAGGGCATATTATGATCATAGTTATCGGAGCCGGCAGAATGGGAAGGGTAATTGCCCAGGAACTTTCCAGGAGCCATGAGGTACTGGCGGTTGATTCAAGTGAAGCATCGCTGTCCAAATTAGAGGGAATAAGATCATTCAAGGGCAATTTCAAGGACGTTCCGGAATTGGGGGAGGCTGACCTTGTGGTTACTGCCCTTCCGTCGGAAATCGCAGAACAGGTGATTGAATATATCCTCCTGAAGGGACGGAATGTGGTGGATATTTCATTCACAGATTATGACCCGTTCAAGTTCGATGAGATAGCTAAGGCACATGGCTGCATGTACCTGCCCCATGCAGGTTTTGCCCCCGGCCTTTCAAACATTCTTGCAGGAAAGCTTCACTATGGGCACAGGTCAAGGAACATAGAGATAATTGTAGCAGGCCTTCAGGAAAAGCCATTTCCTCCAATGGGGTATATCCCGACATTCAATGCTTCCAGCGTAATCGACGAATACACCAGGCCCGCAAGGTACATTGAAAATGGATCACTGAAGGAGGCACTGCCGCTTGAAACCATAGACACCATGGAGGTTGAAGGGTTCGGCAAGCTGGATTCTTTCTATTCTGATGGGCTTTCAACAATCCTTCAGACTTTCAGGGACGGCTCTGTGGTTGAAAAGACACTGAGGCACCCTGGCCATATGGAAAAGATGAAGTTTCTCAATGATATGGGCTACTTCAGCAGTGAGAAGATAGGCGGGTCCAGCGCCAGGGAAATATCTGACGAACTCTTCAGGAGGACCGTGAGGGATGTTCCGGATGTGAGCATACTCAAGGTTATACCACTTGACAAAAGGGGCCCTGAATTCTCAATCGTGGATCATTACGACAGCAAGAACATTATAAGCTCCATGGGCCGGATGACGGGTTTCTCCGCTGCAGCAATGGCTATGGCAGTGCTGGAGTCAAAAATAAATGGTACAGGAGTATTTCCCGCTGAGTGGATAGGAAAGGATGACACTGCATTCAGCTTTATAATGGAATACTTGAAGGAACGCTCTATTGATATCAGAGTTAAAGGTTGACCCACTAAACTTGGCCATGTTCTTCATGCAATGAATGTGAAAAACTCAGAACTTATGGCCATTAAACAAGAGAATAGTTAAATGGCGGTTTTGGGCTGAAATAAAATCCCCATTCCAGTAGCTTGTACCGTATGGTGAAAGCAGGGAACTGATTGATTTAATATAATGAATCGGAAATTGTACCTCAACGCATGGAGTAGTGACAGGGACCACCGGTATGAGGAACACTGCAGCGATTACCAGAATTATTCCCACCAGGCTGGCAGAAATGAATCTTCTGTTCATTTACCTTAACCACGCCTCTACATTATATAACTCCTCTTGAGTAAAACGTTGGCTGCACTGCTGTCGATGCAGCATCCGGCATAAATAACTGAACATTTAATTCATTGCCATTCCATAAATAAGAGGACGGGATAACAAATCATGAATTCCCCACTCAGGATTGTTGTTATAGGTGGAGATGCAGCAGGGATGAGTGCTGCATCACGTGCAAGGAAATACGCCCCGGACAGCACGGTAGTTGTCTACGAGGCGGGTGGCCATGTTTCATATTCCGCATGCGGGATGCCATTCTATCTTAGCGGAGATGTCCGGGATTTTGATGATTTGATTCACTACCCGGTGTCCAAATTCGTGGAGGAAAGGAAGATAAATGTACAGCTCTTTTCCCGCGTTATTTCCATTGATGTATCTGCCAAGTCACTCGAGGTGCAGAAAGATGGCGAGGTTTTCCAGGACCGCTATGACCGGCTAATAATTGCCACTGGTGCGAGGCCGCAGATACCTGAGATGTTTAAGGATAAGTCTAATGTTCATACTCTCAGGCATATAGATGATCTCCTCCCGCTGGAGGAGGCAATGGGCAAAGTCCAGTCCGTGGCAATCATTGGCGCCGGATATATTGGGCTTGAAATGGCTGAGGCCTTTACAAAAATGGGCAAAGATGTCACTTTGATACAGAGATCTGAACGCCTCCTGAGGGGATTTGACGAGGATTTCCATCCAGCAATAACAAGGGAGCTTGAGAACAACAAGGTAAAGCTGCTCCTGAATTCTCCGGTCAAGGGAGTTGTTTCCGATGGCGACAGGATCGCCTCCATAAAGGCCGGTGATAGCGAAGTGCATACAGACGCAGTATTTGTTGCCACGGGTGTTATCCCAAACAGTGAATTCGCAGCACAGGCAGGCATCAGGACAGGCATCGCCGGGGCAATCGTGGTCAATGATAGAATGCAGACAAGCGCACCCATGGTATTTGCAGCGGGTGATGTTGCAACTACAAGGCACCTTGTCACAGGCAAGGATGTCTATTTCCCCCTTGCCACAGGCTCTAACAAAAGCGGGAGGACCGCTGGGGAAAATGCCGCTGGAAAGCGGACAGTGTATGGCGGGATTGTGGGTACTGAAGTAGTCAAGGTATTTTCCCTGGAAGTGGGGAGGACAGGCCTGACGGAACAGGAGGCAAAACAGAACAGGTTCAGGCCGGTTTCAGCTGTGATAACATCTAGTACGCGATCTTCTTACTTCCCCGGCTCTGCATCCCTCAAGATCAAGCTGATTGCGGACGAGAACACCCACAGATTCCTTGGAGGAATGCTGGTGGGTAAGGAAGGTGTTGCCAAGAGGCTTGATGTCCTCGCTGCTGCACTTTATGGAAGGATGAGGATCGAGGATCTCACCAAGATTGACTACTCATATTCCCCTCCGTTTGCACCCTCCTGGGAGCCTATAGGGGTTGCCGCTGACGTGCTGCTCAGCAAACTTACATGAGAAAAAAGTAATGATTGGTTCTCCGTTTGCTTGACTGAGGGAAGGGTCCTTCGATTCTGGAGCAGTCAAATTGGGAGTATTGCAGGAAAATAGATACTAGTGGGCACTGGCAGCTAACCCACTTTATGAGCCTGCATCAATTAAAATGTAATTGGAATGTATCCATCATTAACTAAAGCCGATAGCCTTTCCCCAGACGGTTTTAGCTCCACTCCCCTGCTAACAACTTTTTCCTCGATGGAGAGCTTCTTTGCCACAAAAGCGCATGCGGAGTCAATTACCCTGTTTCCTATTAAGTAGTCCACAACTTCCTTCACACTCTTGTCCTCATCAAGAAGAAGTTTCTGGCTGGACCCATGTATGATAACTTTGACATCTGCGAATCTCTTGAATTCGTGGGACCTCTTTGCAACGTTAAGCCCAAGCACTGCCCTTTCTTTTTCGTTCTCTCCCGCCACTATATAAAACAAAGCTTTCTGCATTTAAACCGCACCTGTATGGCCAATGGATTAAAAACCTTATCAGACTGGTGCAAGCATTTGCAGGCAAATATGGTGCAGCTAGTCTGCCATATAGCAATTATCAGGGACTTCTACCATATTTATAAGCAGGGATGGAATGTTAAATCATGGCAATGGAAAGCACTACCTTAGATGAGGTAAAATTCCGCACGAGCATCAACATTCCCGAGAAATCAAGGGATAAAATCATATCAATATTGAACAGGGATCTGGCAGCTGCATCCGACCTGTACTCTCAGACCAAGCAGGCCCACTGGAACGTCAAGGGAGAGAATTTTTACCAGTTCCACGAACTCTTTGACAAACTTGCAGATGAGATTGAGGAAGCGGTTGATGATATTGCAGAAAGAGTAACTGCTCTTG